>CAZCEX010000175.1:0-8253 GCA_964497785.1 uncultured Thermoanaerobaculia bacterium
TCCCGAAAGACGCCGACGTTGTTGTAGGATCGGTATCAGCTTCATGAGATCTAGCCCGCATTATTCGCCGGGGTTCGTCACGAGGGCGCGAGGTAGGGACCCAATCTGGGACAATACCTGCCCAGATTGGGCATGCGCGCAGTGGCGTTTTCGACCCAAGGGGCGCGGAGGCGTACTTGATGGTCCGTCCAGCACCCCGAGGCGAGAAAACACCACTGAGTGCAGTGCATCGCCGCCTGCAGTAGAAGGCTGGTGAATAATGCGGGCTAAGAAACGATCCCTGCGCGTTCCAATGTTCGAAGCGGTGCTCGTCGTTGCTGCACTCTGGGTGCTCGGAACGACCGAAGTGGTCGCAGCCCCAGTCGACCTGCTCGAGGCGGACTCACAGGTCTTCATCCTCGAAGATGGCACTGCCGACGTCATCTATACCCTGCGATTCCGCGACAACAAAGGGCGTAGGGCGATCCAGAAAATCGGCCAGTTCTACGAGCCGTTTCACCTCAACCGCGCCTCGATCAGCGGCGACGGCATCGAAGGTCCGGTATCGGCCCGGTCTCTGGGGGACGGCTACTACCGCCTCGACCTGCCCGACGCGACACGAGCCGGTGGTCTGTACCGTCTCGAGCTTCACTATCGATCCGGCCATCGCTTCGCCGATCCCACTCAACGAGGCGATCAGGAGCTGCTCGCCGTATGGTTCAACCCGGTGCGCTGGGGCCTGCTGGTCGAAAAGTCCGTTATCAAGCTTGTACTGCCGCTCGAGCTGCCAGATACCGTCGAGCGCCACGAGGACATCAATCCCGGGATGGTCGACGACCTCGGAGTACTGACCCAAGCTGCCTCTCTCGCAGAGCAGGACCACTGGGCTTTCGTTTTCACGGACCTCCGAGAGCGACGGCTCCTCACCCTGTACGCCGAGCGTCAGCGTCTACCCAACGAAGCCGTTCACATGGTTCGGCTGTTCATTCCGGCGCAGGCACTGCCCGGCGCCTTGACCCCAATCGAGCCGGTTGCTCGACAGCCGGTGAGCGCAGAGCCCGATCGGCAACTCGACCTCGGTTCCGAGCTCAAGATGTGGGGCGTCCAGCTCGTCATGTGGGCCATCTTCGCATTCGTGCTCAACGGCATATTTGTGACGATCGAGTTCTTCATCCTAGCGCCCGTGCTGTTCATCATCGACCGGCTGGCCGACACTCACCTGGTCGCGGACGTCTTCCGTCCCGGTGGCAAGACGCGCTGGGTTCACCCGACTCAGGGCCTCCTGTTCGGCTGGACATCAGTGATGGTTCCAATGCGCGTCGTCTGGATCATCCTCAGCGGGATCGGCGCCCTCATCGTTTCCATCCTGCGTATCCACCCCTACCTCGCCCTCTACCTGAAGCGCAAAGGACCGTCCTACGTCGAACCGGAGATCACCGTTGCCACCTTCCAGAAAGCCGGCTTCGTGGCCGATCTCACACCACCTGAAACAGCAGTGATGATGGCGCGCCCGATCAAGGCCGTAAACCTCGTCGTGCTCGAGCTGCTCGGGCTTGGCTCGATCGAGATCCTCAGCCGTAACCCACTGCAGCTGAAAATCCTCGATGCGAGCCTGGCCGTCAGCGAACCACAACGAGTCTTGCTCGAGGGCCTCGGCGCCCAGGGATTGCTCCCCGCTCAGGGTGTGCACGATCTGCTCGAGACGATCAACCGGGCGGTGCAGGAGAAAACCTGGCGTGCCGACCGAGTGGCGACGCTCGACAACCAGACAAACGCCGTCGAGAAAGCGTGGCAGGCGTTACGCCGGACTCCGGTACGACGACGAGCCGAAGCTTTCGACACTATCTACCCCCACCTCTACCTGAGCGATCGATTCTTCGAACGACTCGGAACCTCGGTCGGCAGCACGGGCGACTCCCTCGAGTCCCCCCTCTCCGTGCTCGCTTCGAGCCGGTCGGTGCGCACCCTGAGCGGGGCCGTCGACACGGTCCAGGACATGGCCGAAGGCGTCGTGTCCGGCATCGAGAACGTTGCGGCCACGACCGTCGACCGCATCGAGGGCTTTTTCAACTTCGACGGGGACAGCCTCAAGGTCGCCGAGGCCAATCAAGGCCCGGCAGCGGCAGCTGCATTTGCTGCGGTCGGGTACGACGCGTGCCACTCGGCATGTCATTCAGCATGCCACTCTGCATGCCACTCCGCATGCCACTCGGCGTGTCACTCCGCATGCGCCTGCCATTCAGCATGTCATTCGGCCTGTGTGTCCTCGTGCGCGGGGGGATTCTGATGGTTTCCCGCATGCCCGTCGATGCCATGGACCGGTTCGTCGCCGACACGCGCAGCGCCATCTTCGTACGCCGAGCCGACAACCTGCTCATGATCCGACCCGACAAGACCCTCGGTCTGAATGCTACGGCAACCACCCTGCTCGCGGCCCTGTACGAACGCGAGGCGCTCCCATCGAGCCGGGTTGTGGCCCAACTCGCACCACAGCTCGGGGTCGAATACGACCGTCTGCTCGAAGACGCCCGCACCCTTCTCGACAACGTGCGCCACTTGCTCAACGAAGACTTCACACCCCGCCACGGCCTTCGCTTCGGGACCTTTGACCGGAGCAGGGTCGCGTATCCGACCCTGGCGGAGATCGCACTCACCTACGGGTGCCAGAACCGCTGTGCTTTCTGCTACGCCTCCAGCCCTCACCGCCGGGACGAGGGTCCGATGATGACAACGGAAGAGATCAAGCACGTCATGCGTACGATTTATCACGAAGCGCACGTCCCGTCCCTGAGCTTCACGGGTGGCGAGGCGACCCTGCACCGAGACCTCCCCGAGCTCATCACATACGGTCACGATCTCGGCTTCCGGGTGAATCTGATCACGAATGGCATCCGCGCCGCCGATCCAACCTTCGTTTCCCGCCTGGTCGAGGCCGGGCTCGACTCCGCGCAGGTTTCTCTTGAGGCCGGCGATGCCGCCACCCACGATCTTATCGTTGGGCGCACAGGGGCTTTTGCAGCGACCACAGCCGCAATCCGGAACTTCCGAACCCTCGGCATCCACGTGCACACCAATTCGACCTTATGCGGCCGGAATCTGGATCAAGCCGAAGACCTCATTCGTTACGTTGCCCAGAAACTCGGCCTCAGGACCCTGTCCATGAACATGGTCATCCGGACCGGCGAGGCCCTCATTGATCCCACAATGGACGTGACCTATACGGAGGTCGCTCAACGTCTTCCCGCCTTGTTGGCCGTGGCACAAAGGGAGGACGTGCGACTGGTGTGGTACTCACCGATTCCGTACTGCATTTTCAATCCGGTGTTGCACGGCTTGGGGGCCAAGAGCTGCGCCTGTGTCGACGGCATCCTGTCAGTCGACCCGGCGGGAAGAGTCCTGCCCTGTTCATCCTTCGGCGACGGCATCGGCTCGTTGCTCGACCATGGTTTTCGATCGATCTACGACAGCAAGGCCGCACGCTACTGGAGGGAAAAGACTTTCATTCCGCCGATGTGCAGGACCTGTAACGACGTCGATGTCTGCGCCGGCGCCTGCCCGCTCTACTGGGATGCTGCCGGCTCGTTCTCGGAGCTGCCGCGAGAACGGGCCGGGGATACGAAGGCACGGTCCCGTTGGGAAAGACAGCGGCGCCGAAGCGGCAGCTTCGGCGTCAAACCTTCCCACCACCAACCAACCCTGCCGGTTCACAGCGACGGTACCGTGACCCATGGCTGATCTCGACGACCTCGTCACCTATCTCAAGGACCGGATCCGGGTCCTCGGCGAATGTGAGCAGCGCCTCGAGAGCCTGCAGCAGAAGTTCGAGACCTTCAACGCCGAGGTTCAGGGCGCCAGAGAGCACGAGCTCGATCAGCTCGTCGAGCTGACCACCACCCAACCAGAGACCCTACCAGAGGACTACCGTAAGGCGATCGCCGCCGGCCAGCCCGATGTCGAGCGGGAGTTCGATGCTCAGGTCGCGGCGCTCGAAAAACAACGAACAGATCTTGTGGATACGGCCGAGGAGTTGCGCCAGGAATCGGCACGGAACAGAGCTGAGCTGCGCAACCGCAACCTGTCCCTCGATGAAGAAGAGGAGCGGCTCAAGCACCGCAGCACCGTTCTGGTACACGAGATCGGAGAGCACAACGAACGCATCGCCGAACTCGGGCGGAGCTTCGGTTTCTTTTTGAACTTCTTCCGAATGCGTCGCCTGGCGAAAGAAAATGAAGACCTCGAGACCAAGCAGAGGGATGTCCTGGCCAGAATCGAGGGCCTGCGCCGTTCATGGCGCGAAGCCGACCACGAGTACGCGGAACGCGAAGAAGAACGGCGGCAGGACTGGCTCCAGAAAGAAACCGACGCCGCTGCTGTCGCCGCAAAGATCGAGGTACTGAAAGCACAGCACGGCCGCATTGTCGCCCGAACGACGGTTGAGCGGGTGCTCGTCTCCCACGAATACAACCCTCCGATGGGCGGGGAAGGTGATCCCCCCTGTCTCCGCTGCGGTATGAGCAACCCCCCCACAAATCATTTCTGCCACATCTGCGCCCGCCGAATCGGTGACGACCGGAAGGACCTCGAAGGCAGCCTGCTCGAATTCGCGGAGCTTGACCATCACGCACGGAGGTTCGGCGAAGGCATGCGGGCCTGCCAGGGGCTCATCGGACTCGTTCGCGGCATGAAGTCCGGGCTCGAGGGACTGGCGGAAAGCGTCGGCGAGATGCGCGCCTCACAATACAAACACAAGCTCAAAAAACTCTCTCTCGAGGTGCCGCAGTGGAGCCGAAATTTCGGCGCCCGTTTCGACGACCTGTTCGACCTGGCACACAAGGAGATGCGGCTCCACCCCCTCGACCTTGCACATACGATCAGCCAGCAGACTGATATCGTCTTCACTGAACCCAATATCACCGCATATTTCGAGCTCATCGGCGCCGCGATGTCCCAGGCCGCTGAAGCGCAGTGGGGGTCATGAGAGATGCAACCATGAGACGTTTCGTGACAGTCGCGATCGTGGTTTTCGGATGCTGTGCCCTGCTGCTCGGTCTGCTCTTCGTCATCGGCTCCGCAGCCAAGATGCAGAGACTGGTGATCGGGGGGGTCTTGGTGGCCTCGGGGGCCGGCATGGTCGGCATCGGTGTCCGGCGCTTCAAGGAGGACGCCGCCAACTCTCCCCAACGGCTGCGGGCAGACATCCTCGAGCTCGCGAAACGAGAGGATGGTGAAATCAGCCGGGAGGAGGTCATCGCCATGGCAGGCCTTCGAGCCCAGGCCGCGGCTGCGGTCCTTGAGACACTGGTTGCCGAAGGCGTCTGCCGCCGCACGGAACGCAAGGGTTCGCAAGTATTCGTTTTCCCCCACCTGCAGCCACGGCTGACCGTTCTGCGCTGTGATTACTGTGCCACCGAGCAGGACCTCAATTCGGGTCTCGACACCTGCCCCAGGTGTGGCGGCCCGCTCCAGAAATCAATCGTTGCCCGCTCACTCGCCGAAGGGCAGGTCTTCAACATGGATGAGGAGACACCACCGTGAAACACGAATGTATATGCGTTGCCGTAGCCCTCCAGCGCTACCTCGACTTCACACCCGTCGCCTTACGCCAACGCGACCTCGCGCAGCTCATCTCCCGCGGAACTGGCGCCCAGGTCTTTTTCCTCTCAGTCGAGGCGCCAGTCGAACTCCTGCCGGGTCTCGAGACCACCCGAGAAAAGCTCGATCGATTTGCCAAACCGCTGCGCGACGAAGGGATCGAGGTGGTGACCGAGCTGAGGACGGGACGGCCGAGCCGAGAGATCGCCGAAGCCCTGGAAGCACGCGGCGCCGATCTCCTCATCATGGGTTCGCACAGCAAACGAGGACCGCTCGACGTCGGCCTCGGCAGCACCGTCAAGGCGCTGCCTTCCGATCTCGAGGTGCCGGTGCTCCTCGTTCGCCCCACCGCCAGCGAAACCGACCGCGCTCATGAGCTCATCATTCCCCCGTACCCGATGGTCTTTCCGTACGGGTAGGAGTTCGATGATGGGGCCATCAGAGCCCCCAGGCGCTCGTGGTGCCGGACTCGAAGCCATCCGCAAAGATCTCCGGGTCGACAAACCGGATGGCCGATGCCGTGTAGAGGAAACGCGTACTGGTTCCATCTGTGACATGGGCCTGGATGAAGCCTTCGGATCCCACTGGAACGGTCGCCGTGTCCCAGGGCACGGTGGATTCAAACAGGCTCGAACCCGAAGCTCCGTGGTTGTAGGTTCCGATGGTCAGGAGAGTATTGGAATTGTAGGGATTTCGGTCTGCATCGAGAAAGAACGTCACGTCACACGCACTGTCGAAGTCGCGGCCAACGTATCGCAGGTCCAACGAGTCACCAGCCGTGACCAAAGTCAGGCCCGGATCGAAAGCCGTGCCGTCTTTCATGACCTCGACGAGGAGAACGTTGGGCCAATGCGCATTCGCCCAGGTCAACGACGCCCGCGCACCTCCCCCGCCGAGAAGCGAGTCGTCATGGAAACCGTCGACAACCCGGTCGCCACCGGACACCGGCGTGTCGGTCGAGGTCCGGTCGCCTCCACCATCGATCAAGCTGTAGACGAAGCCCGCTTTTTGTCCGCCCACACCCCCATCGGTCTCGTAGCCGTTGTACCAGGCAGCTCTCTCGGCAACATCGACCTGAGCCTCTCCGTCGGACGCCGGGGTCGTCAGATCGACCGTGCCGTGGTACATCAGGTGGACATTGAGGTGATCGGCAACGCCGCTGTAGGCTGGATTCAAGTGATCGTGGAAGCCACCGGGCATCGAGGACCACAGGCGGTTGTACGCGCCAGAGACCTCCTCTCCCTCCGGGTAGCTGATGTCCTGCCAGTAGCTGTCGGCGAAGAGGACGTTTTCGTACACCGCGACCGGGGTGTCTATGACAGGTCCAAGCGGCGGCACAGGCTGCGGATCCAGCCCAGTCAACGGATGAGGATCGAGAGGGGTCAGGTGATCGACGTCGATGCCCTGCTCACCGAGCAGCCGGGCGATTTCGCACACCATGCCGCCGCCCCGGCTGTGGCCCACGAGGTGAATCGGCAATTCGGCCAGCGGCGGCTGACCGGGCTGGCGCTCCTCGAAGATCTTTGCTGCGACCACCGCGGCGACCTCCTGGGCGGCGACGCCACTGACCAGGTGGTCGGCGACCCCATTCCAATCCACTTTGATCACGATTTCACCTCTATCGGAGTTCGAGAGGTCGATATTCCAGTCGCTCCAGGTGCCGGTCAGGTTGCCGATGAAGCCCGTTACAGTCAGGGTCGCGAATTGCTGCTCTGCTCCGAGCCACTGATCGTCGATGGCCGTTTGCAATGCGCCCGTCCACCAGGGAACAGTCGAACTGATATGCCAACCGTGAATGATGATAGTCACGCCAGCTGCACTCACCACGCTGGCAGCGGACAGAAGGACAGATATCAGCACCACACCAATAGCCGTTCTGCAAATTCGCATGATCCCCCTCGCAATCTTCTCTTTGATTATGAGGATCTGGGCAATCATATTCAACTCAAGACTGCGACTGCACCCTGATCCTATTCGAGTTGACGACGACAAATCACCGCCATGCCTTTACCCGCGCCCGGGTCCTCGGTTATGGTGATTCGGCGATGCACGAGATGGGAATCGCCCTCGAGGTCTACGAGCAGTGCCGACTAGCCGTCAAAAGCTACGGCCCGGGCCGGCTTGACACCGTCTACCTGGCGGTCGGCGAGCTGTCGGCTGTCGAGCCAGAGCTCATCGCCTTTGCCTGGGAGGCCGTAACTGCCGATACCGACGACGCGGCATCACGGATCGAAGTGCGGTGGTGCCCTGCGAGCCAGAGATGCTCGGAATGCGGGCCGATCGAGGCTCGCGTCGAAGGTAGCTGGCTGCGGCTGTGCCCGAACTGCTCGATGCCTCTGGTGGTCGAGGGGGGTGACGAGCTCGACATCGAGAGGATCGAGTACGCTACGGATGACGAAAAAGGAGAAGGCTGATGTGCCTGGCCATCCCCATGAAGCTCCTCAGGCGAGACGATTTCGAAGGAACGGTTGAGCTGGACGGGGTCCGGCGATCGATTTCGCTGATGCTGCTACCCGAGGCCGAGGTCGGCCAGCACGTGCTCGTTCACGCCGGCTACGCCATTGGTGCTGTCGACGAGGAAGAGGCGATGAAAACGCTCGAGATCTTGCGGGAGTATGCCCACCATATAGAGGTGTTTTAGTTAACGCTTTTGGCCACTTACCCCCAGACTCCTTCGAAAAT
>CAZCEX010000176.1:0-8236 GCA_964497785.1 uncultured Thermoanaerobaculia bacterium
GAGTACCCGGAAACCGCGCGACACGCCAACATCCAGTGTGAAAACTGCCACGGACCTCAGGAGGGCGAAGCCCACCGTCAGGGGGTGCGCGGCAGCATCTCGTCGAACGTGTGCGCGTCCTGTCACGGTGAGCCTCTGCGCCACGCCCGGTTCCAACAGTGGCAGCTCAGCAAGCACGCCGACTACGAGCTGGCCGTCGAAGAGGGTCAGAGCGGCAACTGCTCGCGCTGTCATACCGGCAATGGTTTCCTCGCCTGGCTTCCGGTGCTGACAGGCATGGAAGATGGTGACCCCTACGCCAACGTCGAGGTCACCTGGACGGAGGACGAGACACATCCCCAAACATGTGTGACCTGCCACAACCCGCACGACGCAGGCGACTTGTCGGGCAACGACAACAACGCCACCGTCTGGATCTCCGGCGATACCCCACCGCTGCTGGCGGGCTTCACCGCCACCGACGTCGGCCGTGGCGCCATCTGCATGACCTGCCACAATACCCGCCGCGGTCTGCGCAATGACTCCAACTTCGACGACATCTACCGCACGTCAGAAGCCGCGCGTGCACCGCACGGTGGTGCCCAGACGGATGTGGTAATGGGTCAGAACGCCTACTTCACCGACGCCCCTGACCGTGGTTTCCACTCCAATCTTCAGGACACCTGCGCCACCTGCCACATGGAGGCGACGGATCCGCCGCCCGATCTCGCGTACAACCTGAGTGGCACCAACCACACCTTCTACGCCAGCAACGACATCTGCGCCAGCTGCCACAATCTGGTCACCGCCGAGGATGTGCAGGGGCCGACAGAAGAGGCCCTTGACGAGCTGCAGGGGATGATCGAGGCCGAGATCCTCGCCCTCATGGACGATGTCATTGCCGCCGGCAACAGCATCGACCTCGGCGGCGCGGCGACGATCACCAGCACGGCTGCGATCTCCGAGATCATGTTCACCGAGTACCACGGCCGCCAGGCCATCGAGGTGACGATGATGGACGCGACGGTGCTCGGCCCGATGTCGATGAACGATGTCGAGGTTGTGCCCACGGATGAAGAGCCCTACGACATCTATGACGATGCCGCACCCTTCCTGCCCAAGTCGGGCTGGAACTACCTCTTGTTCCACAACGACGGTAGCCTCGGTGTGCACAACCCGTCGTGGACCATGGAAATCGTCGAAGACACCATGGAAGCCATCGAAGAGGGTGGCGGCAGTGGTCCTGGACCGGGCGACGGCGCCAACGCCGTGGCCTGCACCTCGGACTACGTCTACTGGACCGAGATCGCAGCTGCCGCTCCGGGTCTCGCCGGTAGCTTGTGGCGGACCGACGTCGTGCTGCTCAACCAGACCGACCAGACCGCCATGCTCGAGTTCATCCTCCACCAGGACTCCGGCGACGTCACGATCGACGGCAACGTCAACGCCGGAAGCCAGGGCGTCTTCGAGGACATCGTCGGCCTGATGAACATCACCGGCAAGGGCGCTCTCGAGATTTGCTCGGATCAGCCTTTGCAGGCGATCGGTCGGATCTACAACCTCGCCGAGGAGGGCAGCTTCGGCCAGTTCCTCGACGGCATCGACTATTCCGGCATGTCCGAAGGCGACGCCGGCCGCTTGCTCGGCCTGCGCCAGATGACTGACGAGTTCCGTACCAACATCACCGTCACCAACTCCGGCATGGCCGAAGCCGAAGTCGAGATCACGCTGTTCTCGACCGACGGCACCGAGCTGGAGACCTATTCACTGATGGTCGGTTCGGGTATGGTCGTACAGGACATCGAGCCGTTCAAGACCCGCGCCAACGCGCCCGACGTCGGTTGGGGCTTCGCACGCGTCTTGGTGGTATCCGGCAACGGCGTCATCACCTCGGCTTCGGTCGTCGATTCGCGAACCAATGACGCGACGACCATCCCGATGAAGAACTGAGTTCCACCTATTCTCTTTTTTTTGGCGGCAGCTTCGGCTGCCGCCGCTTTTTTGTCTGCAGAGTCCAGAAAAGAGTATTGAAACGCAACAGCGCAGAGGATGTTTTGTTATCAGTTCAAGGAGTCGTATCCGACCACTGTCCAGCGCCGCCACTCTCGAAACCGTCGGCGAAGATCTCGTCCGAGAATCCATCGCATGTGACCGTCGTTGTATAAAACGGCGCATATCAGACGGGTCGCAGCTCCATGTCAGGGTCGCCTGAGGCGCCGCCGTGCAGCGGGATGAGCCTGAGGATCGCAGTGGTCTCGGCGTCGCCGTCGCCGTCGCCGTCGACATCACCGACCGTAACTGATCGGGCCTGGGTGAAGTCGATGCCGGTAACCGAGAACCCGCTCCACGACCCGCCATGAGTAGGCCGATCACGACAGACCTGCAGCCGTGCTACGCTGCGCTCCGATGCATGAGAGCCTGATATTGGTTGGTCTGACAGCTGTTGTCGTAGCGGTTGCCCTGCTGCTCGGGGCGTCGATCGCCGGCCGGCGTCGCCGCAAACAGATCGACGAGCTGATGCAGCGGGTGGAGCATCTCGAGGGCCGTTTGGCACGAGAAGGCGGCGAAGCGGCTCAGGAACAGCCGGTCAAACCTTCACCAGCCGTGGTTGAGGGGGGCTCGTCAGCGAGCCCTGCTGTGAGCGCCGACGTGCTCGCCGGGTGGACCACGCACATCGGCCGCATGCTCAACGAGGAGGGCTCGCCGCGAGACCTCTCCGATCAGGCCGTGATCAACATCCACCGGAGCATGGCAGACCCGATTCAGCCTTCGGGCCTTGCCGAGGAGCTCAATATCTCGCTGCGTACACTGGAACGTTTTCTCTCCCGTTCGCTCGAGTGCTCGCCCGGGCAGCTGATCCTGGCGGTCAAGATGCGGGAGGCGAGGCGCATGCTGGAGAGTGGACAGTTCAGGGTTGGTGAGGTTGCCCACCATCTCGCCTTCGCCGACGCTGCGCACTTCTCACGGCGGTACCGGCAGTTCTACCATTGCCCGCCGTCGCGACACCTGCCGGTGTAACGACCGCCCAGCAGGGTCAACCGCCAGGCCTATGCACCTGAGTCAGGTTGATCGTGGTTCTGATTAGAAGGCCACATAGGGCAATTGAAACGCAAAGGCGCAAAGTTAATACAACTGGATTTATGTGTTTCTTCGCGTCTTGGCGGTTCAATCAAATGCCGCTGCGGTGGGCATCGAAGGATTGGTGAGGATACCTTTGATGTCGGCTAGAGCGCTAGGCGCTCGGCGTCGAGCGCATCGGCCTCGTCGGTCCGTCCGTCGTCTCGGAGTATGTCCGCCAGCATCTCCATGGCATCCAGCGTGTAGCGGTTTTTCGGTCCGTTCTCGGTTTTGCTTTCTTCGACCTGTGCTCGCAAGAGAGCGACGGCCTCGCTTGTACGCCCCTGTTGGTGGACAGCCTCGGCAATGCATTGTTTTGCAAACCCCAGGTCTCCGACCTCGACGTCGGAAACGCGTTGGAAGCCTTCGAGCGCCCGCCTGGCCATCTCCTCTTCCTCCTGCCAGCGCCCGAGCCGTCCGAGGATCCAGGCGAGGTTTTCGATACTGATCAGGGTGTACCGGTGGTTGGGCCCGAGGACCCGTTCGCGGATCGACGTCGCCTCCCGAAAAGCGATCTCGGCCTCGTCGAGTCGTCCCTGTTCCACGAGTATCTTCGCCAGATCGCTGACCATGCTCGCGGTCCGAGGGTGGTCATTACCCACAACCCGTCGCTGCGTGGCCAGGGTCTGCCTCAGTATCTGCTCGGCCTTCTCGGGCATCTTGTTGCGGCGGTACAACGCCGATAGGTTGCTGGCTGCCAGCATTGTTTCCGGGTGTTCCGCGCCGAGCACGCGAGTCATCAGCTCGTTCTGTCTGAGGAGCATCTTTTCGGCGTCCTCGAAACGGCCATCCTGTCGAGAGATGACGTAGGCGAGGCCCCCGAGGGACTTGAGAGTTTCGGGATGCTCGTCTCCATATGCCTGTTGGTGGATCTCGAAGACTTGTCTGTCATAGATTTCGGCATCGTCATACCTTCGCTGCGTGGCGGCGACCGCAGCCAACTTGGCGAGGGTGTTGGCGACCAAAGGATGCCTCTCGTCGAGAATACGGGTTTTGACGCCGAGGACCTCTTCGTGGATCAACTTCGCATCGTCGTACCGTCCCTGTCGGCGGAGTACGACGCCGAGCGCGTCCTTGGCCCCGAGGGTAGCCAGATGCTCGTCGCCGAATAGGGTGGCGCTCGCGCGAATGGTTGCGCGCAGAAGCTCCTCGGCCTGATCGAGCTTGCCGGCGGATTTCAGTGCCCATGCAAGTTCTTTCATCGTGGTGATGGTGTCAGGGTGTTCGCTTCCCAGGACACGGCGCTGGACCGCCAGAGTTTCTCCCAGCATTGCCGAGCTGGCGTCGAAATCGCCCATGCGTTCCAGGGTCTTTCCGAGAGCTGCCTTCGTGACGAGGGTCTCTTCGTGATCTGGGCCGAGCTCGGCGATGCGATTTTCCTTGGCTGCGGTGAGGAGCTCGAAGGCGCGGTCGTACTCACCGAGGGCGCTGTAGGTCAAGCCGAGAGTGTGCTGGACCGCCGCGCGTGTCAGGGGTTTGTCCGCGAACCCGTCGTCGAGGCCTGCAACTGCCTCGTCGAGAACGTCGACCACCTTGACCTCGATGCCCATTTTCAGAGGATCCGGGCTGGTCAGCATCGCCTCGAGGAATCGGTTCACCGCCTCGCTCTGGGCTCTCGCGGATTCAGCCCGGGCCTGGGCCCGGCGAGCTTGTACGAAACCGGTGGTCGAGATCAACGTCGCGATTGCAAGGGTCACAACGCCGGCCGCAGCCGCGAGCCGCCGCCTGCGTCGGCGGGGTTTGTCTTGGATCCACCGCAGGCGTTCGGCTGTGAACGCTGCCGTTGGCCGTTCCGCCGGCTGAAATGCCGTGAGGCTGCTGATCAGGGCCGCGCAGTCCGGGTCGGCGCCTTCGACCGGCTGGGTATCGGCCCACAGCGCCTTGGTATAGATGGCTTTCGCATCGAGTCCCGGTGGATAGGGAGGTCGGGTTGAAAACAACTCTTGCAGAACGAGGCCGAAGGAATACATGTCGCTCGCCGCTGTCACAGCTCCGCCGCGCGCCTGCTCGGGGCTCATGTAGCGAGGGGTTCCCATGATCTGGCCGAGCTCGGTCTCAGCAAGAAGAGAAGCCCGCTCCTCGTCGCGCAAAGGGGTGAAATGGTGCGCGCCGTCGCCGGGAGGTTCGACGACGTCCTCGACGGAAAACGACCGCGCAAGGCCGAAGTCGAGCACCTTCACCTCGCCGCTGTCTGTGATCATGATGTTGTCGGGCTTGAGGTCGCGGTGAACGACGCCGAGAGCGTGTGCGGCCTCGAGGGCCGATACGATCTGGGCGGCGATCGCCTCCCGAGCGGGACCACCGAGGCCGCTGTCTAGGCGTTCCTTCAGGTTCGTTCCCCTGACCAGCTCGAGCACGATGAGGTCGGCCTCGTTCTCCTCGATGAACTCGTAGATCCGGCAGATGTTCGGGTGTTCGATCTGCGATAGCAGTCGGCCCTCGCGCAAAAAGCGCGCTTTGGCCTTGTGGTCCATTCTCCGGTCGGACCGAATCGCTTTGATTGCCACTTCACGTTCAAGAACCTCGTCGAACCCGAGGTAGACTTCGCCCATGCCGCCCTTTCCAAGGGGCTTGATGAAGCTGAAGTTGCGGACTTTTTTGCCTTCCAGGGTCATGCGTCTTCAGCTCCGAGGTCGTTGCATTCCGGTCACTCGCGGAGCACCGGGATGGTTGTTGCGTCGCCCGTCGCGTCATCGACGATCGAGGCGTAGGCCCAGAATGCGCCTTCTCTGGACTCAAGTTCGACTGTCGCGTACGCAAGCGTCTGAGCCGCGGCCCCGGTGAACGAAAAAACGTCGTTCTTCTGGACCCACAAACCTGCCGGAATGCTGATGGTCTTTGGGCTTCCGATGGCAGATCCGTCGGCGTCGAAGAGTGAGATTCGAACGTCACAACTGTCGGCGGCGAGGTTGATGAAACCGACATTGCTGCGAAACCCGATGCCTTTCAGGGTGAGCAGGTAGCCGATATCAGAATCGGTGAGGGCGTCGTCGTTGGTCAACGCAGGTAGGTACTGTCCGTAGGTGCCGGTGTCGGCCTGATTGAAGGTGCGGCTCGTGATCCACACCGGCTCGTCTGCGGTGATGTGCAGCGCCCCGGCTGTCGATGCTGATGGCGACACACCGAAGAGGTCGACGACGATGTCCTGCCACTCGATGGAAGCGCCGGAGGGAAGAACCGCCGACTGCGACCAGGTCCGCGAAGCTGTCTGGAGTACGAGGTTCATTTCGGCGTCGGCGCCCGAGGTGTTGAGGCCGACCACGCTGCTGCGCCAGTTGGTGCCGCCCACTCCTGGCGAGTGAACCACCACAGGCACGATAGAGTGATTGTCAAAAACGGGAAGTCCGTCGAAGGTCGCGTCGACAGTGTGGTGGGCGTCCATCGTCAGCGTGCAGTCGCCGGTCCCGGAACAGTCCCCACCCCATCCGGCAAAGACTGATCCTGTGTTTGCATACGCGACCAACCTCACCTCGAGCCCGGCCTCGAAATCGTGGCTGCAGTCGATGTTGCAGTGGATTCCTGCTGGGTCGCTGGTTACTGTTCCCGATCCCAGACCGCTCCGGGTCACGGTGAGGCGGAAGAGCTGTGTGGTGCCTCCGCCGAGGGCCCTGAACCAGATTGCTGCGATTTCGTCGTACCCGGCTGCGTTGGGGTGATTGCCGTCGGAGTCGAGCGTCGCCCAATCTTCGAAGATACTCGTATTGAAAAAGTCCACGGTTGTGGCGCCGTGGGCTGCGGCCTGGGTCGCGATTTCAGAATTGTAGCGGCCGACCTGAACCGACATTCGGGCCACATCGGTATCGCTGATCTGGTCGAAACTCGACGAACGCAGGGCCGGGTCGGTCATCACCGGGCGCTTCGACTGGTCGTCGAGCAGGGCGATGAAAAGCTCGGCGCCGGTCGCAGACAGGGCCGACAGGATCGTATTAATGTTTTCGCTGAAGTAGCCGAAGGTCGCGTTTTCGCACGCGGGATAGTCGTTGCCATACTCCTCATCACAGACGTAGTTGTAAAGGCCGAAAAGATCGTTGCTGCCGACCCAAACCAGGGCAATGGTCCGGTTTCCCGAAGGTGCGGCTTCGAGGGCGGCGACGGCCGGGTCGAGCTCCACGTTGATGAGGTCGTCGGAGGTGAAGCCGGAGACGGCAAGGTTGAGCAGGGTCGATGCGGAATGCTCGACCTGGATCATGGTTAGGAGTCGCGCCGGGTATCCGCCCCCCCCGCCGCTGTCGCCGTCTCCCGCAGTGAGACTGTCACCCAGGGTGACCAGAGAAACCGATTGCGCCTGCACCTGGGGGACAACCACTACAGCCAGGACAACGAGCGACGCCATGATCGTATGTTTCATGATTCGGCCTCCTGTTCCTTCGTTCCCAGGTTCCTTCAGGTTTGCAGCACCATACTAACAAAGGTCAATCCTTGCCAATTTGCTACCCTGGTCAGGTTACAGGGTTGGCCGCCGATCACGGGTCAACGACGGAGAGGTCGATACGAATGGATGCAACATTGGAGCGAAGCGAGTGTTGAGACTGACTGTCGTACTGATGATTGCTGTATTGACAGCCACCGGTTCGTTGCCAGCCGATGATGTCAGCCGATCGGGCTTCGAACCCAAGGAATGGCTCGACGGACCGCAAGGACTGGTCAAGGGCATCGCCGCTGCGGAGACCGAAAAGCGCATTCTCATCGTCTACTTCTACGCCGATTGGTGCGGCTACTGTCGCCAGTTTGAAAAGGACCTGCTCGGAACCCCGGCTTTCCGTGCTTTCGTCAGGGACAACGAAGCGGTCCGGATCAACCCGGACAAAGGGGATCCTGAGCGTCGCCTTGCGGGCCACTACGGCGTTCGAGGCTACCCGTCCTTTTTCGTCTACGGCAGCAGGTCGAAAGGTCTGATCAGGGTAGAGCGCCACTCCTTCGTCAACGGCCGACCTCAGATGCTTTCCCCGCAGCAGTTCATCGCGCGGATCACTGAGGCGAGTCAGCGGTGACAGAGGATTCAGGAATCAGGGGATCGGGTCAGCATCCAGATGCCGGATGCCATCGGATCCCCGAGCCCGAGCCCGTTGCCGTTACCGTTGTCGAATGCGCTTCTTCGGTAACGACAACGATAACGGGCTCGGGCTCGGGCGAAAAACAC
>CAZCEX010000177.1:0-8198 GCA_964497785.1 uncultured Thermoanaerobaculia bacterium
CCATGCGCATCCGATCTACTACTACCTCACCAACATCTGGGGAGATCTCTGGCCGTGGTCCCTGCTGCTTCCGTTCGCTTTCGTCGCAGTCGTACGAGGCGGGCGTTTTCGGGAGGCGAAGGTGCAGCTGCTCCTGTGGTGGGTGGGGGCCTTCCTGGCCTTTCTCACTCTCGCAGTGACCAAGAGACAGCTCTACTTCCTGCCGGCCTATCCGGCCATGGCCCTGGTCATCGGTCTTTGGATCGCGGCGGCGGTGGACAATGTGAGTGACCCACGATTCGAGCGGCCCATTCGATGGCTCGCCATCGCTGTTGTGGTGCTGTTTATAGCCCTAGCGGTGGCCTTGGTCGGAGCGGCCGCCTTCTTTGACGACATCGTCGCGAGGGCAGACCTCGATGCTCTGGAGACCGAGGCTGCGAATGGCATTCGGTGGCCCCTCGCCCTGTTGGGGGCGGTTATAGCACTGGTGGCCGTCTGGATCGTTGGGGCATGGAGACAACGCCAAACCCGCTCGATGCTCGTTCGCATCGGCGCTGGTCATGTTGTTGTCTACTTCGTGATTCTGATGTTCGTACTGCCGCCCTTGAACCCCATCAGGACCTATCGGCCGCAGAGCGAGTGGATCCGGGACACCATCGGCGCCGAAACGCATTTCGGTCTCTACAACCCCGACGACGACATGGCCTTCCGCAAGAAGGGCGGCTTCGCCCACTACAGCGACCGTCTCGTCGAGGTTCTCCCCGACAGGGCTGCAGTCGATGCGTTCTTCGGCCAATACCCCTCGTCGGTTGTCCTCGTCGAGGTCGATGCTGCGATGGCGCTGTTTTCGGACGACGAGGTCGCATGGCGTTCGCGTGTCATTCGCGAGCTGCCGACCGGAGGGTATGACTACTTGGTGGTTGAGTCGCCATGAACATCTATACCGTCGCCATTTTGAAGATCATTGTTCTCGAAGCCCTGGCTGGGGCCGTCCTGGTGTCGTACTTCTTCGAGAAAACAGATACGCGACGCTGGTTTCGGGTGGTTTTTGCCAGTATTGCTCTCGCCTCCGTGATCGGATACTTCAATTTCGGCCACTTTCGATTCGAAGGCGGCGTCGCCAACGATTGGGAGCATTACCACTTCTTCTTCGGCTCGAAGTACCTGCCGGAGGTCGGCTACGACAACCTCTACCGGGCTACGGCGATCGCCCTCGACGACGAGCACATGGAGATCACGCGCGCGGGGCTTTTTCTTCGGGACCTGCTGTCATTCGAGATGGAGGATGTCAGCCAGCACCTCGTTCATCCCGACTTCATCACCGACCGATTCACCGACGACCGTTGGCAGGATTTTCGCCGAGATGTCGGATTTTTCGTCGACGACGTCGGCATTCCAGTCAAGGGGGTGTTGCAGGATCACGGCAATACCGGCTCTCCGGCCTGGGCGGCTGTGGCCCGGGTCTTCACGTCCCGGGTTGCCGCGTCGTTCACCGTGCTGAACCTGCTGTCCTTTTTCGATGTGGTCCTGTTGATCGTGCTCTTCGTGACGATCCAGCGCGCGTTTGGTCAGCACGCGATGGTCATCACCTTGGTCGTTACCATGCTCGTTCCTCGAGCCTACGATTTTCTTGGTGGCAGCTTGCTCCGTCTGGACTGGCTCTTTGCGCTCGGGATGGCAGCCTGTTGTCTCAGGCTGCGGCGTGCGAAGACCACCGGGGCGTTCCTCGCCTACGCCATCGCCAGCAAGCCGTTTTGCGCTCTGTTCGCTCTGGCTCTCGGCTTCAAGTTTCTTATCGACAGCGTGCGCCGCCGTCAGGTCCGGCGTTGGAAGGTCGAGCTGGTCGTGACCTCGGTTGCTGTGCTGTTGTTGATCGTTCTTCTGTCGTCGATCACCCTCGGCGGGTTTGCCATCTGGGAGCAGTATGTCGAGAGGATCCTGGTCACCCTGCATGAGAAGTACTTCAACGACAACTTCTCGTTCAGGGACGTCTTTCTGCAGGTCGTGACCGACGGTCCCCGGGCGCTGGTCGACTGGATGCCACAGCCGAAGGCAGCCGCCCACCCAAACATCTTCATCGAGCGTTTTGCGCTCTCTTTCGGATTGACGAGGGCGGCCCTGCTGCTCCTGCTCGGGTTCGTCATCTCCCGGCACGACGACCATGTCTTCGCCCTTGGTATGGGCGCCTTCTTCGTCTACGTCGTTTTTGTCACCAACATGTACTACTGGCAGATGCTCTTGCTGCCGACACTGGCCTTCGCATCCGGCTATCGCAAGGATCCGCGCCGCCTTCTGTATCTGCTGTTCACCTGTGTTTTCCTGATAGCGTCGTATATCGTCGTGCACTGGCCCTCAGCAGGCGGTCTCGAGGGTTACTTCGGCAGCTATTGGCTCTTTCTTTTCTGCCTGTTCCTCTTTACGGTCGAGGTCGTCTTCATGCTGAGGAAGCGGCGAGCTGCGTCAGTGCTTCACCCGTGACTCGAAATACGGTCCACCCGTCCATGGGCTGGGCGCCGAGGTTCTTGTAGAAACGGATCGCGGGTTCATTCCAGTCGAGCACCGACCACTCGAAACGGCCGCAGCCGCGGTCAATCGCGATTCGAGCGAGGCACGACAGCAGCTCTTTGCCGACTCCTTTTCCCCTGATGTCGGGCTTGACGAAAAGGTCTTCAAGATAGATTCCGCTTTTGCCGAGAAAGGTCGAGAAGTTGTGAAAGAACAAGGCGAAGCCGCCGGCCTCACCGTCGTACTCGGCGATCACGACCTCGGCGACCTGACGGGATCCGAAGAGGGATTGTCGGAGGGTCTCGGCGGTAGCCGTGACCTCGTGAGCGAGTTTTTCGTAGTGTGCAAGGGCAGTGATGAGTTCGAGGATCAGCTCGGTGTCTGCTTCGGTACCGATTCTCAGTTGCAGCCTCGGGTCCGTGGCGGTCAAGAGATTGTTGTTGACCAGGTTCATGTGACTCTCCGGAGGAATCTGATTCAATGTTGCAGGTTGGGTTGATTCGGGTTCATTCGATCCGCCGCGCAGCCTCGAGTTCTGCTTCGCGATCCGAACCACGGCCGAGCCACCGCACCATCTGCCGGCCGACTTCGGGGCTGCTCAGGAGTTCGACGTGGTTCGTGCGGTAGACAATCCGCTGCGAAGATGCCGCAAACCGTAGCCTCCGCCTTGGGTCGTCGTGATGGCCCAGCGCGCTTTGCAGGGGCACGAGGCCGTCGCCGATGATACGGTTCGCCAGGACGCCGCGCTCGGCCGCTGTGGTTGCCGCCACGGTGTAGCAGGCCACGCCTTCGGGCAGCGGCACTACGCTCCGGTTGTCAGGTTCGCGCTGAAAACGGTCGAGGTCAGACCAGTCCGTATCCAGCACGGAGCCGTACCGCAGGTCGGTGATTCCGGCGCTGCGGATGTGACCGAGCTTGGCGAAGGGTTTCGTATAGCGGGTGCTGCCCAAGATCGTATCCACCCAGTTGCCGGCCTGCTCCAGCGGGGCGCCGTGATGGGGCGTGCCGAGGAAAACGATGTTTTTTAGGAGCCGAGGCCAGCTATGGCCCTCCTGTTGGGCGTAGTGCACAGCGCTGCGGATCAGTAGGCCTCCCATGCTGTGAGCCACCACGTCGATTTGATCCAGAGGTGT
This sequence comes from uncultured Thermoanaerobaculia bacterium, assembly GCA_964497785.1. Lineage (GTDB taxonomy): Bacteria > Acidobacteriota > Thermoanaerobaculia > Thermoanaerobaculales > Sulfomarinibacteraceae > CAZCEX01. Next base: position 3,618 of record CAZCEX010000177.1, read on the forward strand.
GGGCCAGACTGTGATCAGTTGCTCGAGCTGTTGCGACAGCTTGCGGCCGTTGTGAGATGTGTGCAGACCGGTGTTGTAGCGCAGATAAACGGGGGTGTAACCGAGGTCCGATGCCAGGGTCGCTCCATGGTCAATCGCCTGTCCCTGATACTGCGTTTGCCATTGCACATCGCCCATACACAGGCCGTGAACCATCAGCAAGACCTTGCCCGTGGCCTCGGACATCGGTCGAGGCTCTTGCCAATTCAACGCCTCGCCTCGATGGCGCAGTGTCATGGTGGTGGCGAGCGGGTTGTTGGTGGCGGCGAGGTGGTCTCCAATCACGCCGTTGAGCGTCGCCAGAACCGTTTCGCGGCGGGGTGATCCGGCCTCGGTCCCCCCGGCCTTGTCGAAGAGCGGTTGCAGTATGGCCAACGCCGAGTCCACGCCCTTGCCCACCAGATGAATGACACCGCGGACTGACGAGTAGACCAGGCCCGTGATGCCTCCTGTTTGGCCCTTCGATTTGCCGCCGGAAACGCCAAGGGTGTCCCACACCGACTGGTGAACGCCTTCGGCAATACGAGTCGCACCCGTGGTGGCCTGTGTTGCCAACTGGGCAATACCGCGAATGTCAGCAGGGCGCAGGTGGGTGATCAACAGGGCGCCTCGCCCGATCGTGTCTTCATGGATGCCGTGCTATTCATCGTTTCCACGTCAATTCTTCGATTCGTTACCGCGTTTGAAGTTGCCGGTGATCTTGGCCATGATCGGCTGTTGTTCCGCGGGGTCTGTCTCCGAGACTCGACGCAAGAAGGACTTCGCCCTGGCCCCCTTGAGGATCATGACCTGTCTGCCTCGCCAGGATATGAAAACTTTGTTTTCGCCGCTCGATTGAAACGAAAACGGGAGGTCTTGTAGACCACCGCGGGACTCACTTGAACCGGCCATCTGCAACTTCTCTTTTCTGACGTGCAACCTCGAGCCAGCCGAAACGGGTCTCACCGCGATTGTCGAACTCCCCGACAAAGGGCTTGATGTCGAGGACGGGGGTGCCATCGAGAAAGTCCACGTCCTCGACAGTCAGCGTATTGTCATCGACGGAGATAAGCCTGACGACCGAGAGTCCGATCGGGTTTGGACGCTTCGGTGCCCGGGTCGCAAAAAGGCCGCGCAGCTCGGTGTCGAGAAACGGCACGACCTGCAAACGATAGCCCTTGGATTTGTGCAGGTGGCACAGCAGGATGATGTGCGAGAAACCCTCGATGTCCCTGAGCCCCTCCGCGAACTCCTGGTACACCTCGACCGTACCGCGAGCCCCCTTGGCACGGGAAGGCTGAATCGGGGTGCCTTTCGCTTCTTTGAAAGGGCTGTGCACGACGCCGATCGCCCGGTACTCGATGCTCATCGCTGCCCTGCCTCCTTCGAGCCGTCTTCACCAGCCGGGCCAGGGGCGACGATGTCGATGCTCTCGGCCTCAGCATAACGCTCCGCCTGTTCCTGGTCGTCGAATATCTTGACGACGTCGAACTCGCGCCATTCAGAGGTCGGGCCGCGCTTGACCTCGATCGCACGGCGTTGCATCAGACCACGATCCTCGGGATCGACGTCGAGCAGACAGAATCGCCCCTCGTCGAACTCTCGGCACAGCTCGCATATGGACGGCCCTCTCTTGCAGTGGGCGAGCCGGATCTTTGTGATGATGAAATCCGTCATTGCAGGCTCCTATTTTGATTTTCCCGACGAACTGACTGGATGACCTCGTCGAGCGTCTGAAGAAAACGCGACCGGTCACGTTGAGTAAGTGGGGGAGGGCCGCCGACGATCTCGCCGGCGCCGCGGAGATCTGCCATGAGGTCTCTCGTGGCCACGGCCGACCCAATGTTGTTCTCCGTGAACTTTTTTCCGGTTGAGCCTATGACCCGCGCACCCTCCTTGACGCAACGGCTGGCGAGGGGCACGTCGGCGGTGATCACGATGTCGTGAGATTGAATATGATCGACGATCCAATCGTCGGCCGCGTCGAAACCCTCTCCGACGACCTCCAATACGACCCGTTCTTCATTCGGAATTCGCATTCTCGAATTCGCCACCAGGGTGACCCTCAGTTGGTATCTGTCGGCAACACGGTAAACCTCTTGTTTTACCGGGCAAGCATCGGCATCGATATAGATGTGGAGCATGTGGATCCTTACGGGCATCTGGTTCGGACTACGATATCAACGACACCCTCCTAGGTATCATTCTTCAAAGACGTCAAGGGCAACGAGGCTGGGATCATCGGTGTCGACCTTTATGGTCACGACAGCGCCAGGTTGAAACTGGCAGAGATGAACGATCGAAATGACGTTCTTGGTCTCAGCCTCATAGACCTCTCCATCCTCGCGAGTTACCAGCAGACGGAAGCCAACTACAGGATTGTCATTGAGCCTAACGCCCGTATCCCAGATTTCGAGAATCTGGGCAGTGGCTGGTACGCCGGTCTCACGGACCGGCTGATTAGTACTTTCGCCAGTGTAGTTGTCGATCATTGCGCAGGAGGAAAAACCCATCAGAACTACGACAACAAGCGAAGAGAATTGCACTGACCGCATTTAATCAGGCTGTTCAGCGGCTGAGCCGGGCCAGATCGCATATTCCGGGCCGTCAAACTGCAGAAACTCGACTGGCGCGCCGTTGTCAACGATGAAGGCTACAGTGACACCTTTGCTCGGGCTGTTCGGCGGTATGAGTACTTCCTTACCTGAGAGGGCTGCTTCAAGATCGTCAACAACGAACGCGACATGGGGAACGTTCTTCACCAGTTCTGGGAAAGGCGCATCCTCTTCAAAGCGGAGCCACTCAACCCCGAATCGACTGGTCTCGAAGCCAGAGGCGTACATCTTGAACCTGTCCAGGTAAACCTCACCGTCTCTGGCGGTGTTGGTCGGAATTCCGATGTGGTGGTACTTGAGCTGGTCACTCACGGATATCTCCTCCTGTGGGGTTGCCTACCGCTGAGGGCGGCGCACCGCCGCCAGAAATAGAAGACTGGCGAAAAATATAGGCTAGTCCGCAGGAATCCATCAGGGAAATCGAGGTATCTGTCCACCGCGTCGTCAAGTCGAAGGCCACCCTCCTCCTTGAGTCGCATCACGGCTTGACGAGGTTTCGAAATGGAACCATAATGGAACCTGGAGACGAACCATGGCCACAATCACCGTAAAAAACATCCCGGACGATCTTTATGCCCGTCTTAAAGCAGCGGCGGCCCAAAATCGTCGCAGCATCAATAGCGAGATCATCGTTTGCATAGAAGACAAGCTTGTTGGACAGAAAATCCCCGCTGAACAGATTCTAGAAAGCGTTCGGAGGATCCGCGCTGCTGCTGGGCCTATGGAAATGACCATTGAGCAGATCGATGCCGCAAAACGAGAGGGCCGTGCATGATCGTTGCCGACGCCAATCTCATCGCGGCTTTGGTCCTTTCTTTCAATGAAAACTCGGAAACGGTCGAGAACATACTTCTCAGCGACCGAGACTGGGCTGCTCCCAGGTTATGGAAGAGCGAATTCTGCAACATCTTGGTAACAGCCATCCGGCGGAAATTCCTGAACCTAGAACTAGCGATCGAGGCCATGGAATCAGCCGAAAAGGTTATGGCTGGCTCTGAATTCGACGTTTCGGCTGTTCAAACTCTCAAGATTGCTGCTGAGTCAGAATGCACGGCGTACGACTCCGAATACGCACTGCTTGCCACAGAACTGGATGTTCCACTGCTCACCTATGATCGGAAACTGCTGCGACAGTTCCCAAACTTGGCGGTACATCCAGACGAGTACGAGGGCCACGGGCGTGCCTAACCTTAAGCTCAGGTGACGGTACGTTTTGCCGAAGGCAAGTCCTTCATTTGAGTTCACGGCGACTATCGGTGGAATATCAATTGATAAAACTCGTGGTCTTCGCCGGATTCGGCGATACGAAAACCGCACTTTTCCAAAACTATTTGAGAGGGAACGTTGTCTCGGTCTACACCGCCCACCAACGAGTAAATTTCGGGCTGTTCTCGGCACCATTCCACTAGCCCATTCAGCATCTCTGTGCCGAACCCCTTGCCCCATGCCTTTTCTGCCAACAAATACCCAATCCTGACCTCGGTCCCGGTCGATTGCGATGGTGCGTCTGTCTCGAAAAGGATGATCAGTCCGATCGGTTGACCTTCGTGGTGATCAACAACGATCAGAGTCGTGCCCTCTTCGTCACGTTCATCAATCCAAAAACGAGCACGTTCAACCGAATAGGCGCCTTGCCAGGAAACCGGCAAGGATCGAGTAACCGACTCTGAAAGCATGTCCGCCACGATCGATGCCAGGTCTTCAGCGTTTTCGGCAACGAACGAATTCGAATGCCATTCACAGGCAAGGATTCGCTTAGTCCGAAACTCGCAGTTCCCACAGATTCCAGGGGCTGGGCTTTTCATAGTTGGTCAACCTCGGGCCAAAACCGGTCTGACGTTAAGTTTAGCTGAATCTACGTTTGCCGGCTTGCCGGCTTGCCGGCAAAGTGTCACCTGCATTGCCTTTGCAATGCAGGTGACACGAGTAGTGGTCACCTGCTGCGCCT
>CAZCEX010000178.1:0-8189 GCA_964497785.1 uncultured Thermoanaerobaculia bacterium
ACGGGCTCGGGCTCGGACAAGTTCGTCACCGCGGTAGTCTTTTCACCACGATGAACAATCGATGACTGTATACCGAGAACTCTTCGGCTTTAGAGATTGAACGGGATGCGGACCGTGCTCTCCTCGAGGTCAACCCCGAAGGTCCAGCGACCGGGATCGATCCCGCCGGGAACCTTAAAAAAGAGCTTGCCCTCACAGGCTCTGCGGTCGTTCAGACTGACCGTGTCGTAGGCCACGCCGGCCCCGGGTGGCACAAAGAACCGTACCGCGCACGCCTCACGACTCGGAGGCCAGTAGTCCATCGGGTCACGAACCACGTTGGCTTGGGTGATGGTACTCCTGAGCCGGCCGTAATCCTCTGAAAAGAGAGTCTGCGTCGATACCGGGATCTTGGTTCCGTCGGGAGCCTTGACCCAAACGTCATCCCGATCGACCTTGGCCGTCGCCTTGGGCGGCGTGGTGAAAGAGACCTCGAGGATCAGCCAGTCCTGGCCGATGCTCTGGGAGGCATACTTGAAGCCGAGCACGGTCCACAGCTCGGGTCCTTTCTGGCGGAGCAAGTACCTGCCGACCTCGTCGATTCCAGGGGTGTCGGTTGGGACCGCAGAAGAGCATGAGAGAGTCATGGCCACCAGACCGAGCATCACCACGGCTGCTGAGATCGTACGTATTCTGTTCTTCATCAAAAACCTCCTGATTACGAGACAAGAGCAAAACGGGTGCCAGTTTCATCATACGCCAAAGGACGCACCTGGTTTCCGACTGTCACCGCCTGATGACGCCGGTGTCCTCTGATACGTCGAGAGGCGGAGTCATCCGTTCAAGCCAAGGCGACGGCGATCACTGACGTCGGGGAGCATCATGTTACGATGGTTTGCTGTGTCTGCGTCTACTGAGCACCCGCACAAAATTACGACCCCCGAGCTCGAGGAGTCGGTGCCGCGAGGTTCACGAAAACCGCGGCCGACGCCACCGAAGAAGATCGACAAAAAGGTGCGCCGCGACCTGCTCCGCGGCGCGGTAGAGGAGAATCTCGACCTCCTCGCCGACCGACCTCTCGGGTCAACGCGACGCGACCGGGAAAAGCGACGACGACGGATTCGGAGGTGGCTCTTCGGATCGGCCATGGCCAGTGCGCTCCTCATCACGAGCGCCGTCGCCCTCACCCTCAAACCGACCCTGGCCACCGGCGAGGTCGGTGCCGCCTCGGCCGGGTCCATGGCAATCACTGCGGACCTCGACTCCAGCGCAACCGGGGAGCACATCGTACCGTCCCTCGAAGGCGCAGAGCACATCTCGCGGGTCATCCCACTGTCGGTGCGCAGGGTCGTCGTCGATCCCGGCCACGGGGGCCGCGATGGTGGCACCTCGCTCGCTTTTGGTCTCCTGGAGAAGGACCTGACGCTCGACATCGGCCTCCGCCTGACGCGCAAACTCGAAGAAGAGGGTTTCATCGCCGTGCTCACACGATCCGAAGACGTCGAGGTGCCTCTTGCCGACAGGGCCACACGCGCCAATGCCGAAAAGGCCGATCTGTTTGTTTCGATTCACGTCAACTGGCTCCCGGACCGTTCCGCGAGAGGCTTCGAGACCTATTTCCTCGGACCCTCAGACGACCCGTTCGTCAACCGCCTGGCTGCGTCGGAAAACAGGTCATCGAGCTTCACCCTGGCCGACACCAGACACCTTCTCGACGTCATCTACGCCAACGTCCGGCGCGGCGAAAGCCGTCGGCTCGCCGAGGCGATCCAGGACTCGCTCTTTGACGTGCTGCGTGGCGAAAACTCCGAAATTGTCAGCCGGGGCGTCATGTCCGCACCCTTCGCAGTCCTGGTCGATACCGAAATGCCCGCCGTACTGGCCGAAGTGGCCTGCCTTTCGAACGAACGTGAGGCTCGCCTGCTCGCCATACCGAGCTACCGACAACGCATCGGGGAAGCGCTGGCACGCGGGATCCTCGAGTACGTGCACAGTCTGCCGAGCTCTCAGCCGGCGCAAGGAGAACAGGGATGAGTGACAGGAAGAAAGAGATCTTTGTCGGAATCGACCTGGGAACATCTCGGAGCTCGATAGCAACCTCCGAAGACAAGCTCCACATGGTGGAGAGCTTCGTTGGCTGGCCGCTCGACATGGTTGCCAAAAAGGTCCTCAAGAAGAACGTCCTCGTCGGCAAGGAGGCGATCGCCAGTCGAACGATGCTCGACCTGCACCGGCCGCTCGAGCGCGGGCTTTTGAAAGAAGGCTCGGACAAGGACCAACAGGCAGTTCGCGAGCTCATCTCGAACTTGATGAGCAATGCAGGGGTCACGAAGGACAAGAAGGCCGGGGCCACGGTCCGAGGCGTCATCGGGGTTCCCGCCGAGGCACTGAGAGTCAATCGTCAACACCTGCGGAACGCCATGAAGGGCTTCGTCGACCACTTGATCATCGTATCTGAGCCTTTTGCCGTCGCCTATGGCCTCGATGCCCTCCTCCACGCGCTCATCGTCGACATCGGCGCCGGGACGGCGGATTTCTGCCTGATGCAGGGTCGGTTCCCAACAGAAGATGACCAGCGAACCCTTCCCAACGCCGGGGACTGGATCGACGAACAGCTCCTGAAGATTGTCGGCGAAGATCACCCTGAGGTGCAGGTCTCTATCCACACCGTTCGCCAATGGAAAGAGGAGTTCGGCTTCATCGGCAGCTCCTCAGACCCGGTCCTCGTCACCACAGCGATCGGTGGAAAACCGACCGAAGTGGACATCACCTCCGCCATCAACCAGGCCTGCTCGGGACTTGTGCCTCCAGTAGCCGAAACCCTGCTCGATCTCATCGCGTCAATCGATCCGGACTACCAGGAGCAGGTCCGCCAATCAGTGATTCTCGCCGGTGGAACAGCGGCCCTCCCCGGTCTCACTTCAGCCCTCGAAAAGGCCATGGCCCCTTACGGCGGCGGCGCCGTCCAGCTCGCCGAAGATCCTCTCTATCAGGGCGCCAAAGGCGGACTCGCCCTTGCCCAGGATGCTCCACGTTCCGATTGGGAGAAGCTTCCCGCATAGCGCCCCCCCGGGAAGGTCAGCATTCGAATCATCCGGCGGGCAAAGGCCCGGGGGCGATCAACTGCCTGAAGGTTTTCGTGCATCTGCCCGCCGGATGATTCGATTGGCGCAGACGCTCCGGCTTCGGTATCCTTGACGTCCATCCAGACGGGCTACTCCTTCGGAGCGCCGCTTGGCAACGATGCCCGCGATGGGACCGACCTCATTCCTGAAAGGGAGGCGCCTTGATGCATCGACCCCGATACTACTTCCTCGACGACAGCCAGAAGGTCAACCTCGACTTCGCGACGCTCGGATTCGACTACTACCCGTGTCCGTATCGATTCGAAGCGGTGTACGAGTTCGGTGTGTGGCGCGCTCGCGGCGCCATCGAGGGTACTCACATCGACCTTCCCGAAGGGAGTCAGTGCCTGCACTACGGACAACAGCTGTTCGAAGGTCTCAAGGTACACACCGGAGCCGACGGAGGCGTCTATGCCTTCCGTCCACAGGAGAATTCCCGTCGTCTCAATTCGGGCGCTCGCTACATGAAGGGCCCCGAGGTTCCAGAGGACCTGTTCCTCAGGGGCCTCGAAGAAGTGACCCTGGCAAACCTCCCGTTCGTGCCACCTTACGGAAGCGGCGCATCACTCTACGTTCGGCCGTTTTATCTCGGCATTGGAGACAACGTCGGCGTAAAACCGGCCTCCAGGTATATCTTCCGGATCTTCGTGACACCGGTAGGTCCTTATTTCAAAGGCGGTTTCGGCCCCGACCAAGGCAAGAGCTTCATGGTGAGCAGCCTGGACCGGGCGGCCCCTCAGGGCACCGGCCACATCAAGGCCGGGGGCAACTATGCCTCCTCATTCTGCCCAGGAGCCGAGGCCAAAGAGGCGGGTTTCGCAGAGGCTATCTACCTCGATCCGAAGGAGCATCGGTTTCTGGAAGAAATCGGCGCTGCGAACTTCCTCGGTCTCAAGGATGGCAAGCTCTTGACCCCAAAATCTCAGAGCGTTCTGCCATCAATCACTCGCCGCTCTCTCCTGCGCATCGCGGACGAACTCTTCGGTTGGCCGGTCGAGCAGCGGCCAATCGCGATCGATGAACTCGACGACATCGAAGCCGCCGCCGCTTGCGGCACGGCGGCCGTCATCACCTGGATTCGTGAAATCGTCGACGGCGAGAGGCGTTGGCATTTCCCATTCGACGATCGGTGGCAACAGCTCTATGACCAGTTGGTTGGGATTCAGACCGCCGCACTGGAAGACCCCTTCGGTTGGCGATACGAGATCAAGTAAGCCAAAGGAAACCCTCAGCATTTGTTTTCAACCAGATTGCCCCACCCGATGGTAGGGCAATCTGGTTGAAAACAAATGCTCTGTCGGAAAAGACAGCAGCCACCCACGCGCTATTCACCCAGAGCCGCAATCCCCTCCGCTTCGTCATCGAAGAGCTGAAAGATTTCGTCGAGCTTCGTCAGCCTGAGGAGGTTGAGAATTCGCGTATGCGGCCGTAAGAGTGCGAGACGGCGGCCCTGCTCTGAAAATCGCTGCAAATAGCCAACGAGCTCGCCGAGACCGGTCGAATCGACATAGTCGATCTCCGACATGTCGATCAAGACCGAGTTGTTTTCTTCATCCAGCAACGCTTGCAGGTAGCTCGAAAAAAGTTGCGCCGATTCGCCCAGCTTGATGACTCCCTGCATCTTGACCAGGGTCACCGTGTCATGCTCACTCCTGTCGATCTTCATCTTCACTCCTTTGACCATCACGTCCTTCGCGATTGGTGGGCTCGCAGCAGGTGACCAGGTCATCCTCCAAAAATGCAAAGCAGGCCCTCCTGGCGACCTCTGCTCCCCATTCCAAGGGCCGTTTTGCCACCACGGCCAGGCGTTTCAACCGGTCCTCTTCACCGTGATCCGACACGATTTTGAGGGCACTCCAGGGCACGTCCCACATCTCGGCGACCTGGGCCACTGATGCGCTCTCCCAGTCGACCGCTACGGGTCCATCTTCGTTACGTTGAATCGAAGGACGTTGTGTGGAGGACGCCACATGGCCCTCCCAACACAAGCACACCCCACCTACTGCACCGGGAACGTTGAGTAATCGGTCCATCAGCCCGGCAGTCGGCTCGAACCGGGCCGGAATCTCAACCGGGAGCTTCACCAGCTGAGACAACGCCACATCAATCACGGTACGAGCTACGATCGGCGTTCCCAACTCTACAGCAGGGTCAGGACATCCCGCGACGCCGAAGCTCAAGAGCAGAGCCGGTTCGAGGTACTGCACTGCTGCCTGGGCGGCAGCGGCGGCGGCCACCTTGCCCGGTCCGCTGCGAATGACAGCGAGCGGCATGTCCCACATCTCGCCGCGATACAGCATCCAACTTCCCCAGGGTTCCTTCGTCATGCCCCTGCCCACGCCCGCGAAGGTCCGGGCCTCAAACGCATGGGCTGAGATCACGACCACGGTCTTGTCCACTGACCCTCCCTCTACCGTCGCATGGTACCCCAAATCCCGGCTTCCATATCGTTCGGAAAGTCTCCTTCGTCGGCCGTAGCCACTCAAAAACCAACGACTCTGTGGACGCCAGTCGTCTTAGAGAGTAGGATTGAGTCTACCAACACTGGAGCCGCACATGGGTGAAGTCAAGATACACACAGGGACCCGAGTCAAACTCAAAGGAATCGAAGAGACATCTCTTCCCGAGTCCTTTCTCACCCACGTCCGCGAGTTCGCCCATAAGGATCGTCGTATCGAAGCAGTGTTCCTCTTCGCCATCCAACTGGAAGACCAACCCGAGCAAACAAGCATGGCAATCGCTCTCAAGAAGACGTTCTTGGCACCGAAGAACGAGGAGTTTCTCCAGATTGTCGATGAAATCCAGTTGTTGCTGCCGGACGACCTCGCCATCAACCTCTACCGCTTCGGCACGTCCGATTTTCTCGCTGGCTATTGCGCGCACAGCGTCGAGCCGATCTACCTCCGGAGTGCGTCCTGGCTCAAGAAGCAGCAATCGAAGTATAAGAACCAGAAGCAGGACGACTGACCCCCGAACTCAGATTCAGGACGAGCTGGACCGTCAGAACGGCCACCACCAATTCCGTTTGGGTTCCAGAGCCGGCAGGGGGTCCCCCGAGGAGCCCGCCCGCAGGGCGCGCTGCCTCTCGTCGGGGTCAGGCTCCGCCAACAGACACTGAACGGCCTCCACCTGGAGCAGGATTTCCGGCGCCGAGTTGAGAATCACGACGTCGACGAATACGTCTTCGGGCAAAACACCGGCAACCGCCTCCGAAACCAGGTTCAACGCACCGCGCAGGGAATGCAGCGCGCGCCCTCTCAGCCATACGAACAGTACCGGACTCGACCCGTCCGGGGCCGAAACCTCAACCTCGACGAGGTGAGCGAAAGCCACGTCCGGGCAGTCGTTCATCGCCTCTGCAAGATCGCTGTGGACCTCCGGCGAGAGAGGGTTTCGTAATGCTCTGATCCGCAGCTCACCGTCCGTCATCTTGCCTCCGTTCAGCTCACTCTCTTCCAGCCGATGGTACCGTACAACGAAGGGCACAGCCATGACGCCCTTGGAGGGTCTATGGATCGCTTCGCAGCAATACTCACCATCATGATCATACTGATCGCTTCCTGCGTTCACGGTCTCGAGCCCACCAGCCCGCATGAAGCTTTGACAGAGGCTCGAGCGCTGGCCACAGACAGACGCTTCCAGGAGGCGTTCGACATTCTGCAACCGTACCTCCAAGACACTCTCGACAGTGAAGAATCGTGGGAGATCGCTGCCGAGATGGGCCGCGCGGCGTTTCACACGGCTCAATACCATCAGGCACTGTCCATTCTCCGCAAGGTCGTAGCCACGAGACCGATCATTCTCGAACCCGCGCTCTACCTCGGTGCAACGTCTTTTATTCTCGGAGACCGCGGACAATCTCTGACGGTACTGGAGGCGGTTCTGCAGAGTGGAACCATCGATCTCTACAGAGCGATGACCCTTCCAGGGGAGGACGTTTTCCGGGCCGACCCTGAGGTTCAAGAGCTTCTCGACCGCTACTCGAAACCCCTGGTGGTCGATCTCGAAAAAGGTACGTGTCTCGGGCTCGTCATTGGGCAATCCCGTGATCAAATCGTGGAGCGTCTCGGAGCCGAGGCCGTCGAAGACGGCAGTATCGCCGCCCGGGCCGGCCCGCGCCTCATCTGGGTATGGTCGTTCGACGATGACAACACCCTCACGGAAGTCGCCCTTCACGCGGAAAACCTGTGGCGTTACACGCCTTACCGGGTGCGAATCGCAGATACCATCACGTGGAATTCGGACCCATCCGACGCCTTGGCGGCCTTGGGACCGCCTCTTCGAAGCATTCCGGGGGACAACAATACGCTCACTCTCGGATGGGCCACCGAAGACGTCGCTCTCGATCTCGTTTTCCGCCAGCCGGTTGGTGACGAACAGGAGCCGGCACGGCTCGAAATTGTGCGGCTCTTCAATCAACCCCAGGAAAACGCGCCGGATTCGTGACCGGGTATCAAGCGTAGCGAGTTCAGAAAAGAAGTAGGGAAAGTGAGCGAACTTGCGCATGATCGCGACGGCCGGGTTACGATACTCCAATGAACGAGAGCGTTCTCAACGGTCAGATCCTCATTGCCATGCCATCGCTCGGCGATCCCAACTTCTGGCGCACCGTCGTGCTCCTGGGCTCTCACTCACCGGAGGAGGGCGCCTTCGGGCTGATCGTTAATCGGCCCTCGGACCTCGACCTCGAGTCGGTGCTCGACCAGCTCGGAATCAATGAAGCACCGATTACAACCCCACAGGTTCTGGCCGGTGGGCCCGTACAGACCGAGCAGGGATTCGTACTCGTCTCCGGATCACCGCCAGAGGCCGATCACACCGATCTCGCAGCCGACCTGTTCACCATCTCGGGCCGCACCGAGATTCTCGAGGCTCTCGCCCTGGGACGCCTGGCTCGCTCCTTCTACCTGTGTCTCGGCTACGCCGGCTGGTTCCCGGGTCAGTTGGAACAAGAAATCGAGGACAACTCGTGGCTCGTGGCACCGGCAACAACTGAGCTGCTTTTCGAGGTTCCACTCGAAGAACGCTGGCGTTGGGCACTGGCGTCAATCGGCGTCGACCCCGGAGCTCTTGTCGATCTCGGTT
>CAZCEX010000179.1:0-8173 GCA_964497785.1 uncultured Thermoanaerobaculia bacterium
GAGTCTCTCTATTGAATTCATAGGGCCCTGGCGCCTGATTGTCACGCTGACAACCCAGCCGAGTTTTCCCAAAACGCACTGGAATTCTATTTCGGAAGAAGTTTGATGTATTAACTGACTTTCCTGTCATAAATACTAATTTATACCTAATCAGAGTGAAAGTCAAGGCACAAGCGTGAGTGGCCTGTAGAATAGCTCTCGGTCAAGTGGTCGAGCAAACTGGGGCGAAGATGGGTGGCAAATACTTCTCAGACCAATCAGTGCGATGGGTGATTCGAGTCGTGGGCCTCGTTGCCGCAGCGGGCTGTGCAGCCTGCATCTTCTGGGCCCGGGGAACTCACGGCGATCTCAACAGCCGCCTGATCACTCTCAACGTCCTCAATAACACGGCGTCCGAGATCGATGAGCTGAGGTGGCAGATCACCACCCACCAAGACCAGGCGGTGGGTGATCTGACAGAGGACCTGGGCACACTTCGAACCGGGCTCGCCTCCTTGGCGGCGGGAGGACCTCCGGACCAATACACCCACCAGCTCATGATCCGTATCGATGCGCTGCTTACCCAGGCACAAAGAGCCCTGGACAACGGCTCCCAGCCACCACCCCAGCGACTTTCCGGTTCATCGGTGGCGTCAGAGGTAAACCTCCACCTTGGCGAAGCTGTGCGCCTCACTCGCGAAGCCGGTGACCGTCAGAGTGCGCTGATGGAAACTCACATGGAAGGTTTTAAGCTCAGCCTTGGCTTCGGCGTTGTTCTTGCCAGCATCGCGGTGGTCCTCTTCGGCCTGGAGGTATGGCTGTTCGTCCGCAATGCCAGGTCACAGGGTATCTTGAGGAGCAATCAATCACTCCACCAGTTGCTTGCGGCCGCCGTTCGCAGCACCGACGAAGGCGTCTTGATCAGCAATACCGGCGGAAAATTCGGCGAACCTACGATCGTCTTCGCGAATCAGAGCTTCAAAAACATGTCAGGGCTCACCGATCAAGATCTCGTCGGCAAACCCTTGAACTCACTTCGTGAGTCCTGCTTGAGGGAGAAGGAGTTCTCTCTGCTCGAGCACACCTACAGCGACAGCCGATCCGCCACCATGGAGACGATCCGCTGGCGCGAGAACGGCTCCAAGGTCCACTGCCAGTGGCACATCTCGCCGGTATGTAACGAGAGCGGACGGGTCACCCACTACATCTCGATCCTCAGCGATACGACCCGGCTGCGCGAGCACGAAGAAGCACAACGAAAGAGCCACGAGGAGCTGGTCGCGGTCAACCAGGAGCTGGTGGAGAACCAGCAGCAGCTCATCCAATCGGAAAAGATGGCCTTTCTCGGACAGCTGGCAGCCGGGGTGGCACACGAGATCAACAACCCGCTCGGATACGTCATGAGCAACCTCGAAATCCTGTCGGAAGATCTGCAGGAGCTTCTCGCAAACGCTGATGGTCAAGAACCGATCGCCGGAAGAACTGCTCCTGTGACAGAGACGAGCCATATCCTCGAGGAATCCATCAACGGGCTCGATCGTGTTGCCGACATCGTCCAGCGGCTAAAGAACTTCGCCCGGCCCGCCGATGAAAACCTGGTGGAAGCAAACATCAACCACGAGATCGAGGAGTCCCTCAAGATCGTCTGGAACGAGATCAAGAACAAGTGCGAGGTCAAGAAGAGTCTCGGCGAGCTGCCGGCATTGAAGTGCCGGCCGGCACAGCTCAACCAGGTCTTCACCAACCTCCTGCTCAATGCTGCCCAGGCGATTCCGCAACACGGCGAAATCTCTTTGCAAACCGAGGTCGTCGAATCGAATATCGTCGTCCGGATCGCTGACAACGGGGACGGCATCCCAGACGAGCACCTGCCGAGCTTGTTCACGCCGTTTTTTACCACCAAACCCGCCGGCGAGGGTACCGGCCTCGGGCTGTCGGTCTCCTACGGAATCGTGCAGAAGCACCACGGGACGATCGAGGTGGAGAGCACCCCGGGGCGCGGCTCCGTATTTACGGTTCGGCTGCCGATCGAGCCGCCCGTGAGTTGACCCGTATCAATCCCGTCCTAGGAGGGTGTAGTGCATCTTCGCTTGCTCTCGTCTCGGGTAGCTACGGCATCGCGACCCGAAACACCTCCCAGAGACCTTCGTCCGAGTTGTACATCGCCGCCGATGAGTGTCCCGCCCCGGGAACCGTCACGAGCTCGTGGCTGTCCGAATCAAAGAGTTGCGCGATGTAGCCGCTGAAGACCTGTCCCCGAAGCAGCCGATGCGGCCCCTGGAGCATTGCCGGACAGGTGTCGTCCAGACCGCTGTCGTGCTCGGTGTCCTCCTCACCCATCATGTAGGTCACACTCCGTGAGAGATAAAGTGCTTTCCGTTGGGCGTCGCTGGAACGGCCCATGTAGTGGCCAGATGGGATCGCCTCAAAACCGTACTTGTAGCGGTTGTATGAGCTGTCGCAACTGGTTCCTTGAGGAACGACGAACCGGAGCTGCGACAGCGGCGACTCACCGTCCCAGCGGAGTTCGTCCAGGTAGACGTACGAAGAGGGATTGAGCACGATCCAGCGAAAATCGAAGTCGTTCGTGAGGCTGTCCAGGTCGACGTCGGTTCCCACGGCGTACCGCTGGGTGAACTGCCCCCCGGCCGAGTGGCCCGTAATGACCACCTCCTCCAGATTGGGGTACCAGTCCTGCCGAGCCAGGCGCTCGAGAATCAGCTCATCGATGACCGCAAACGAGCTGATGGGCGGTGCGGTTGTCGAATCATCACCCTGTTTCCATCCTTGCGAGCTCCAGACGTGGTGATCACTCGGTACGTTGAAGTCAAAATCTGCGGCCGTCTGGAAGAGCGGGGCAATGATCAAGGTGTTATTGAAGGCCCCAGCCTGACGAGCGGCCCTCGCCATGTTGTTGAAATAGGTCCACGCGGTTCGGTTGCTCCCATGCAGCACGATCACGGCACGCCGAATGTAGGGCCTTGAGCTCTCGCCGTCGGAACCGGGGTTGAGCGTGTAGTTACGGTAGTAATACAACCGTTTGCTGCCGGGCATGGACACCCGGCCCCTGCAACCACCTGCGGATGTTGCCTCGTCGACGCACGGCTGCAGGTTGGTGTCGCAGGCATCTCCGGTTCCGTCGTGATTCCAATCCCCCTGATCCGGGTTGAAGGTCTGCTGACAGTTGTCGCAGACATCACCGACCAGGTCAAAATCCCCGTCCGTCTGGTCCTCATTGGCCTGGCTGGGACAGTTGTCGACGGCGTCGGGCACACCGTCGTGGTCCTGGTCGCTGATGGCGACACAGCCGTCGGGCGCGGCCTTCATCAACACCGTTGTTGGATCTCCGGTGCGATTGTCGACCACCGAGCCGTAGACGTACACCCTGGAGCCTTGATCGATGTCGATTCTGGCGATGCCGCCGCCGACGTCCTGCCTGGCGAAGCGCGCCGCGAAGGGCTGGCTGTCCTGGACCAGATCTTGAGCCGGGATAGAAAGCACGAAATTGCCGATACTACTGCCATCCTGGCTGTACAAAGAGATCGTAACCGTTGCCGGTTGAGAGCCCAAATTCAGCACGCCGATGTTTGTCCTGAAGGTAGGGTTCTGTTGGAGCTGCTGCAAGAAAACGGTGGAACCGACACCAACGCCGACCTCGGGAGAGATGCCGTCGATCCCTTGCCCGTAAGAGCCCTGCGCAGCCAGGTTGTAGGTGCGAGAGGTGATCGTCAGCGGCTGGTCAGAGCTGATCGCCAGTGGACCAAGAGCATCCGCTTCGGTCAGCAACTGCACTACATCGGGGAATACCTGCTGCGACTTGCCGGATAGGGTGAACTGAGAGTTGAACTCTCCATTCGCTGCGTGCAGTCGCAGCTCGACCGTTGCCTCGGCGTCACACAGGTTGAGCAGGGCCACATCTGTTCGCCACTCGCTGCCGCCGGACCCTGAGTTGTGGGCCACCACGGGAACCCAGTACTCGAATGCCAAGCCATCCGAGCTGGCAACCAAAGCGAACCCGACCAATACTACCGTCAACAACTGTCTCATTCTGTACCCCATCATCTCGCCGAACACCCTTGATTTGATTCAATGGCATGATAACGCATTCCTCGGACCCACCGCCCGCCCCGGCGGATTGGGTATTGACAAAAGAACCTCCGAGATTTACATTTGCATAATGACGCAAAAGAACATCAATTTGCAATCCATTGAATCCAACGCAGCATGCTGCTCCACTCTCGGAGATCTCTTGAGCCCGGGTTTCTTCAAGGCACTCAGTGATCCCCGCCGCCAAGAAATCCTGTTCCGGCTTGCCGTCTCGGGCGGCGCCTGGACGGTGGGCCAGGTGGCCGAGAATTTCCCCGTCGACGTGTCTGTGGTCTCTCGCCACCTCGCACAGCTGCGCGACGCCGGCGTTCTTGCAGCAGAACGCCACGGCAAGGAGGTGCGCTACACAGTGCGCTACACAGCCATCGTACGGTTGCTGCGCCAGCTCGCCGACGCCATTGAAGGATGCTGCCCGGACCTCTCTACCTGCTGCATCGAGACACAGAAGGAGCAATGACCATGAGTGACCGTTCTTCCCACGACGTACGAAAGTCCGTTGAAAACGCCTATTCCGAAGCCATCACAAGGACGACGAGCTCCTGCTGCTCGACCAGCTGTTGCGGACCGTCGTCGAACCCGATCGCCGGCCAGATCGGTTACTCGAAGATCGAGCTCGGTCTCGTTCCCCTCGAGGTCGCGCCGACCTCATTCGGCTGCGGCAACCCCCTCGCCTTCGCCGACATCGAGAAGGGCCAGACTGTGATCGACCTCGGATCGGGCGCCGGTCTCGACCTGCTGCTCGCTGCGCAGGCCGTCGGACCCCAGGGCCATATCATTGGAATCGACATGACCGACGCCATGATCGAGACTGCCAGAGCCAACATCGAGAAAGCAGGGGTGCAGAATATTGAGGTACGCAAGGGCATCATCGAGGACCTGCCCGTAGACGACGAGCAGGCCGACTGGGTTGTTTCCAACTGCGTCATCAACCTGTCGCCGGAGAAGCACCGCGTCTTCGCAGAGATTCACCGCGTCCTCCGGTCTGGCGGTACGATGCAGGTCTCCGACATCGTCGTCGAGGACTTGCCCGACTGGGCGAGATCTCGCCGGGACCTCTTCACCGCGTGCATCGGCGGGGCGATCAGCGAAAGCGAATACCTCCAGGGCCTCGAGAATGCAGGCCTCGTCGACGTCGCGGTCACCGAACGCCTGGTTTACGATGTGGATCAAATCGTCTCCTTCCTGGGCTCGCAGGAGCTGCCGGTCACGGCCGACGACAGAATCGCCCTCACACCAGAGGCTGCCGCCACCATGGCACGATCCCTCGCCGGCAAGGTATGGAGTTCAAAAATCCGAGCGAATAAGCCGTAACTGATCGGTCCACAAACGAGATTCTCGAGCGCAGGCCACCGAAGGCGATTCGTCGTCCCGAGATTCCCGAGCCTCCGCTCGATAATCTCGATGAACACGGTTCACACCGGGTCAATGAAGGGGCTGTCCACAGCCCCGATATGTTCGGCCGTCGAGGAGGAGTTCGACGGTCGTGGGGAAGGGTTGTCCGCTCATGTCGTCGGCGCAACTGTCACCGCGGAGGGTCACCACGACCTCGTGCTCCTCGCTGGTTGCACTGAAGACTGTCGTCCGCGCCATGGGATCCTCGATCGGCTCGCCTACGGGGACCTCAATTCTCAGCTCGCCGTAGTTGGTCACCAAAACGAGGTGATCGGAGAAAAGCTCGAGCGTCCAGCCGGGCTCGTTGCCGGTCGCCCAGAAGTCGGCCCCACCGAGCTTCGCCTTTTCGATCACCGATGCCGGGCCGTTTTTCACGCAATGGGTTGTGGCTCCGTTCCACTCGAGCACGGCTTCGTGACCCTTGCTCCAGAATACGACGTCGCCATCCGAGTATTTCGCACCCGACGCCGCTTCGACTTGGGGGAGAAAGACCGTCTTTCCGGGCAGGAATACAACGACGTCGTCCTGGATCCCACGGAACTCGGCTACGACATAGGTGCCATCGGCACAATCGAAGGCGGCAACTGTAGGGTCGATCTTCACCTCGGTTGACGATGTCTCCGCCACGGTGGGTGGACCCACCGATGCATCAGCGGCAGGTTCCGGCACAGGTTCCCGGCTGCAGCTGGTGGCTGCGAGCCCGCAGATCATCGCGATCCAAATGAGATAACGAGCCATGGTCTCACCCTCCGTCGTCACGGCCGAAAGTAGCATGAAACCGGACGCCAGGAATGTCGTATCATGGCGCCAGCAACGAAAATCGACCCACGAGGAGTTGCCATGAGGATCGACATTCAGACAGCCGAAGTCGCAGCAGTCGGCTGAGCGCCCCGATCGGCAGGTCACTCGAGATCGACCAGCAGTCCAGGGCGCCGGCCCAATACCCACCTGATTCCACCACGAGAATCCCGGACTGCTCCATAAAGAGCTTGAGGTCGATCGATGTCCAGTGAATACAACCCACCCCAAAACCCATCCAGAGCCCGGGCGGCGTACAGCCTTCTGCGTGAGGCAGTTGCCGGCAGCGAGCAGGACCTCACAACCGGCCCGGTCTGGCGGGCCGTCGTCCTGCTCTCCATCCCGATGGTGCTCGAGATGTCGATGGAGTCGCTGTTTGCGATCTGCGACGTTTTCTTCGTTTCCCGTCTCGGAACTGACGCGGTGGCCGCGGTCGGCCTCACCGAAGCGCTGATCACACTGCTTTATGCGATCGCCGGTGGGCTCGGCATGGCGACGACCGCGATGGTGGCCCGTCGCATCGGCGAGAAAGACCCCGAAGCGGCCTCCGAGGCCGGTGTGCAGGCGATCATCCTCGGTCTCGGGGCATCACTCTTCATCGCCGTGCCCGGCGCGGTACTCGCGCCAAAGCTACTCTCGACGATGGGCGGGTCAGCAGAGCTGGTCGCCGGAGGCGCAGCCTTCACCCGCGTGCTCTTCGGCGGGTCAACGACGATCTTCCTGCTCTTCCTCATCAACGCCGTATTCCGAGGCGCGGGCGATGCCCACCTCGCAATGCGCGCCTTGTGGCTGGCCAACGGCATCAACATCGTGCTCGATCCGTGCCTCATCTTCGGGCTCGGACCCTTCCCCGAACTCGGTCTCACAGGCGCCGCGATCGCGACCACGATCGGCCGTGGCACCGGGGTCCTCTATCAGCTGTCGATGCTCGCGGGGAACCGATCCCGCATACGGGTCGGGCCTTCCTCACTGGTCATTCGACCGCAGGTGCTCCTCCGGCTCGTGCGCGTCTCGGTGGGCGGCATCGGCCAGTTCTTGATCTCGACCTCGAGCTGGATCGGCCTGATGTGGATCGTCGGCCGTTTCGGCAGTGCCGCCGTTGCCGGATATACGATCGCCATCAGGATCATCGTCGTGACGATCCTGCCGGCATGGGGCATCGCCGGATCTGCAGCCACCCTGATGGGGCAGAATCTCGGCGCCGGTCGACCGGATCGAGCCGAGGCGTCAGTTTGGAAGGCCGGGTTCTACAACGCGGTCTTCCTCGTCGGCATCGCCATTGTCTTCATAGCCTTCGCCCGCCATTTCATCGGCCTGTTCACCAACGACCCCCTGGTGATCTCCTACGGCGCCGATGCTCTACGCTTCATCAGCTACGGGTACGTTTTCTTTGCCTACGGCATGGTCATCGTGCAGGCCTTCAACGGCGCCGGCGACACCATGACGCCGACGATCATCAACTTATTCTGTTATTGGCTCTTCCAGATCCCACTAGCGTGGATCCTGGCGACGATGACGGCACTCGAAGCGCGCGGGGTCTTTCTCGCCATCACCCTCGCCGAGTCCATGCTCGCCGTCGTCGGCGTCGCCGTTTTCCGACGCGGCCGCTGGAAAGGAAGAGAGATCTAGGAGGGTGTAAGGAACAACGCTGCGAGAATTCGTTGATTCGGGCGCCATCGATGAATGCCGTGCCCTTCGAGTAGCCTTGCAGGTTGCCGAGGCCCTCGAGGCCGCCCATCGCGAGCATATCGTTCACCGAGACCTCAAACCCGAGAACGTCATGGTGGACTCGCAGGACCATGTCAAGGTTCTCGACTTCGGCATCTCCCGTTCCGCGCAGGCGCCGCTGACCGTCTATCGGGCCAAGACGACCCGATCCCTCGTAGGGGCCGACCCC
>CAZCEX010000180.1:0-8169 GCA_964497785.1 uncultured Thermoanaerobaculia bacterium
ATGCGCTTCTTCGGTAACGACAACGATAACGGGCTCGGGCTCGGGCGAAAAACACACAGTGGGCCAGGCTTTCAACGAAATCGCGGAGTGACAGCTTTTCGCCAGGACTTGACCGGACCCTCTCTGCGGTTCTTGACATCTGTATTGTTCGGCGTAATAGTTCGTATACGAAGGGAGACGAGAGTGACGTCCGGCATCAAGCCCCTTCCCGACTGCTTTACCTTCATGCTGGCCAAGGCCTATCAGAAGGCGCATAGCCATTTCCGCAAGGTCCTCGAACCCTTCGGGCTGACGAATATCCAGCACGCCGTTCTCGAAGGGCTCTGGTATCGCGATGGGCAGACCGCGACCGAGCTCGGGCAGCTGCTTGTACTCGACAAGGCGACGCTGTCCGGAGTGCTTGCCAGAATGGAGGAGTCGGGCTGGATTGATCGCCACCCGGACTCCACCGACGGGCGGGTCGTGCGGGTTTTTTCGAGCCCGCGAGCGAATGCCGTACGGTCCGAACTCATCGCTGCCCGTGAGGCCTCCGATACGGAAATCTTGAGTCGCTTCAGTCTCGAAGAAAAGCTGCTGTTGAAAAGGTTCCTATTTGCCTTGATGGAGGATTAGGGAATGGCGGCCGTTTGCACAGGGCTGGCTATATGGTTCGTACACTAACGAAGAGGGAACCGAAGGAGGATTCAACCATGTTGTTCAACCCAGCGACCGCCGACTTTGGCACACTCGATCCGAGAACCCGTGAAATCATGACCCGGACGATCGAGTTCTTCGAAGACAAAGGAATGACCAGCCTCAAGGAAGACGACCACCAACGACGTTGGTACTCGGGTTTTCTCGATTTCGTCAAGACGAACCGTGTGTTCTCGACCATGCTGACTCCGCCCGAGCATGCTGTCGATGATGACGACGCGCGCTGGGATACCTCCAGGAATTGTATTCTCAACGAGATCCTGGGTTTTTATGGGCTCTCCTACTGGTATGCGTGGCAGGTGACAATCCTCGGCCTGGGGCCGCTGTGGATGGCTGAAGGGAAAGCGATCAAAAAGCGCACTGCACAGTACCTGCATGATGGAGGGATCTTCGGGTTTGGGCTTTCAGAGAAGGCCCATGGCGCCGACCTTTACTCGAGTGAGATGATGCTGACGCCGATGCCGGACGGCACCTTTAGGGCCGACGGCGGGAAGTACTATATCGGCAACGGCAACGAGGCGGCCTTGCTGTCGGTGTTTGGCAAAGACTCGGAGACGGATGAGTACGTTTTTTTCGCCGTCAGAACCGATCACCCCGACTACGAGTGTGTTCAGAATGTCGTTGCGTCGCAGATGTATGTTTCGGAGTTCGCCCTGCTCGGCTATCCAGTGGCGGCGGATGAGGTGTTGGCCAGAGGTCCAGGCGCGTGGGACGCGGCGCTCAATACCGTCAACATCGGCAAGTTCAACCTCGGATGGGCCTCGATCGGCATCTGTACCCATGCCCTGTACGAGGCGGTCACCCATGCTGCCCATCGGGAGCTCTACGGCAAGAAGGTCACGGACTTTCCGCATGTACGGCACCTCCTGACGGATGCAGTGGCGCGGCTCGTTGCCATGCGCCTTTTCGCGACCCGCGCGATCGACTACATGCGTATCGCCTCAGCCGAGGACCGCCGGTACCTGCTCTACAACCCGATGGTCAAGATGAAGGTCACGACCCAGGGCGAGCAGGTCATCAACGATCTCTGGGAGGTCATCGCGGCCAAGGGGTTCGAAAAAGACACCTATTTCGAAATGGCGGCTCGGGACATTCGCGCCTTGCCGAAGCTCGAGGGGACCGTGCACGTCAACATGGCTCTTGTCGTCAAGTTCATGGCCAATTTCCTCTTCCACCCGCAGGAGTACGATGAGGTCTCTCCACAGACGGCTGCAAGGCACGACGCGTTCCTATTCGAGCAGGGCCCCACGCGAGGGCTTGGCGAGGTCCGGTTTCACGACCCGATGCTCGCGTATGATTCGCTCGATCTGCCGAACGTGGATATCTTTAAAGAGCAGATCTTTGCCTTCAAGGAGCTTCTGGTCGTCTGTCCCCCAGACGATGCCCAGCGTCGAGATATGGACTTCCTTCTGCCGCTCGGGGAGCTGTTCACGCTCGTCGCCTACGGCCAGCTCATCATCGAAGGCGGCCGGTTGTCGGGCGCGGATGACGCCCTGCTCGACCAGATCTTCGACCTTATGGTCAGGGATTTTTCCAGCTATTCCCTCGATCTGCACTCGGTCAGCACGGTCTCGCCCGAGCAGGCGGACCGGTGCCTGGGGATGATCCGACGACCTGCTCGCGACGACGACCGCTTCAACTCGGTCTGGGAAAACCACGTTATGGCGTGCGTGGATGCCTATGAGATGAGGCGCTGAGCCACTAGTTGCAGCGACCCATAAATAATGGCCGCCTCGGTTTCGCTCCTCCCGAGGCGGCCTTTTCTGTGCTCGAAACAGCTTTGCTCGATCGGTTTGAGATCGACCTCACGCATCATGTTGCTGCTCAGGAAGTCGCGCATTTCGTAACGTGGTACGCCCAAGGCCTCCTGCTTGTCCTCGTCGTCGGTCTTGAGGTGCTTGGCTGCGATGGCTTTCCACTTGGCCTCCATCTCGGGGTCGTAATCGAGTGCGGCAGCTCCATTTGCTTCGGAGAATAGATGTTGCGGCTACGAGGTCCTTCCGATTCCCGAATCGGCTCGCCCGGCCGCTTTTCTCCGTTGCCCTGGCCTTCTGGGATGCCGTAGGACGGCCATCCCAGCGTCGCATGAGCAGCGTCGTCGCGCGGTAGAAGATCGGGACGGCTGCAACGACGCTGCTCAAGCGAGCGGCGGCCTACCTCGTAGGCTGAAGATCACAGCCGCAACGCGCTCCCCGGGCATTGCCAAGTGACGTAATTGTGGGGAGGCGAAGCAAGACCGGCAGGGCGTCCCGGCACAATTACGCACATGGCACGTGCCGCTGGAGGCGCTTCCGGTGGTTCTCTGATCGGCTACGTTGCCGGTGCGGAGATCGAGAAAGCGCCTTCGGCGGAGCGTGCCACTCTTGCGGTTCTGCGGTTGGGCGGGTGGGGCAAACCGCAAGGGTGGCAACTCTCGGGGAGGTCGATGGGAGAACCGGCGCGTTGCGGATTCGAGGCCCGAGCGCCGAGGAGCTGCGCGGCGGGCGACGACGAGCTGGGGCGGAGCCACAGAAGCGGTAGAGACGCAGGTTCTGGTGAATCGTAGCGGCAGGCCGAGCCTGCGCCGCCACTCTCCGACCATAAATCTTATGTAATGTTAGTCAGATATACGCAATAATTTCAGAAAAAACTTTGCGCAAACTTGACAAACAAGGACTCAAGTTCTATATTAAGCAGTGTCGGGCGCACGGCTTGAAGACCACAACCGCGCAGCCCGTTAAGAGACGAAGAAAGCAGCATGAAGGGAGATTCGTCATGACTTTATTGAGAACCAATACCGATACGTTCGACAACATCTTGCGCTTGCAGCGGGCCCTTACCAGGTCGCTGGGACAGACACCGTCAGGGCGTGGGCTGACGCCCTCAGGCCGCGGGGTTTTTCCGCCCCTGAACCTCTTCGAGCAGGAGAAGGACGATGAGCTGATCGTCCGGACCGAGGTTCCCGGCATCGACCGTGAGAGCCTTGAGATTGAGGTCATAGGCAACCGGTTGGTTTTAGCCGGCGTTCGCGAGATTCCCAGCCCGGAGGGCAAGTTCCGCTACCACAGGCGGGAGCGCCAGGCCGGGGAGTTCAGGAGGGTCTTTCGGCTTCCGTACGAAGTCGACCCCGAAAAGGCGACCGCGACGTATCGCGACGGAATCCTCAACATCCGCCTCGAGAAGCCGGAGTCCGCAAAGCCTCGGCAAATCGAGATCAGTGGCTGAATAGTGGCCCGAAGAAATCAAGAACAGGAGGATCACATGAGCAAGGACATCGAAACCACCGAGAAAAAGGTGCTCGAGAAGACCGAAGAAACCACCTGGGCGGGCGAGACCTACCAACCGGTAGTCGACATCTGGGAGAGCGAGCAGTCGCTCGTACTGCAGGCGGATGTGCCTGGAGTTCGTAAGGACGATGTGGAGATCAACCTCGACAACGACGTACTGACTATCAGCGGTCGTGTCGCAATCGACGAGTACGAGGGACTCCGGCCCGCCTACAGCGAGTACAACGTCGGAAACTACTTTCGTCGTTTCTCGCTCGGGGAGGTCATCGACCAGGCGGGTATTGCTGCCGACATGCAGAATGGCGTGTTGACAGTCACTCTGCCGAAGAAAGAGAAGGCTCAGCCGCGTAAAATCATGATTGGCTAAAAAACCAGACAATCGCCGCGATTCGTGGTGCGGCGACCCTGAAATAGTGTGGGGAGGGTCCCGGGACCCTCCCCACAGTTTTTTTCGGGGAAGAAACGATAGCGGCCCGGTGTTGGAGATTCTGATACTATCCGACTCGAGTATCCGGGAGGAAATCATGACAAACCGAGTTCACAGATTCTTCGTACTTCTGGTCGCGATCGCCATGCTAGCGCCGGCTGGCCTTGTGGTTGCCGACGAGCAGCAACCAACTTCGAAAGAGCTGGAGATCCAGGCCAAACGCGCCAAGATCGACGAGACAGCGCAGGCGGCGCTCGACGAGGTGCTGGCAGACGCCGAAAAGGGCCAGGCCCTCTTCGACCAGGCAATCGGGTGGGCGGTCTTCAGTAACCTCAAGGTTGCTATTGGTCTTTCCGGCGGCGGCGGCAACGGGGTTGCGGTGTACAAGGCAAGCGAAGAGCGTACCTATATGAAGATGGGGACCGGAGGCATTGGTTTCGGTCTCGGTGCACAGAAGTACCAGGTGATCTTGTTCTTCCAGGACGAGACGACCTTCACCAACTTCGTCAACAAGGGTTGGGCGGCCGATGCCTCCGCACAGGCGGCGGCGGGGACCGAAGGCGCCAACGCAACGGCAGGCTTCGTCAACGGTGTAGCAGTGTTCCAGATCACCGACAAGGGACTCATCGCCAGTGCCGACATCGCCGGTACGAAGTACTGGAAAAACGACAAGTTGAACGACTGAGCCAGGACAGCCGGACTGCAGCTCGGGACCCGGTCCGGGGTGTCTCTCCGGGGCCGGGAGTGTGCTGTGCATAGAATCGCGGCCCTCTCCGAAATCCACTCGCGCCCTGTGAACTCCACGCCCACTGGGGCTTGTTGCGTGACCCGTTTGTGACGTGTATCGTCTCTCGTGTTCGCAGACAGTATCCGCGTCGGTTCAGCGTGGATTATGGGGGTGGAGAATGGCCTTTCGCAGGTGTTTCGTGGCTTTGGCTATCGTTGTTTTTGCGGTTGTCGCGATCGGCTGTTCCGGTGGGACAGCGCGGGGTGACGCAGAGGCACGGGTTGAGATGATGCTCGCAAACATGCAGTCAGGGCGGGGGACCGACGGCGACATCCAGACAGCGACCTGCGTCTGGTATGCCAACAAGATCCTTATCGCAGACTCCAACGCACTCGGTCGTGCGTCGGACGGCTTCGACGTGTGGAGGATCGAGAAGGGCCTGTACCAGGGAATCGATTCCTACGAGGTCCTCGGTTCGGAGTTCGAAGGGGATCCCGCCGCCAAAGTCGTGATCGTCAAGACCATGATTGACGGCAAGCCCTACTCCATGCGGGTACCGAAGGGAAAGCCGGTCAGCTGGGTCGAGTAGGTCCCTATCGCCCGAGAGCGTTGAGGATCCATTCGGGCGAGAACCCGGCCCTCGCCTTGCTGCCGATGACGATCGTCGGGAAGGCGACTCGGCCGGTGAGCCCGTGCATTTTCGCCTGCAGTCGCTGCTGTTCCTTCTCGGGCATCTTGTCGACCATGATCACCGTCGCTCGGATGCGGTTCTTTTTGAGGAAATCTTCGAGGTTTCGGCAGTGCGGGCACCAGGTGGCCGAGTAGACCGTGACTTTCTGAGAGGAACTCGTTGCGCTTCCGCTGGTTTCGTACTGTGTGGTTCCTTTTGAGTTGCTGCTGCCGGAGACGCTGACGGTTCCGCCGCTCCTCCGCGAAGGTACTTTGCTGTTGATATCCCGGGTCATTTCGAGATTGACCTTCGAGGCAGGCAGAACGCGGGTTCGGCTCTCGGCGTCCTGAAACCGGACCTTGCCGAAGGCGATGACGGGCTCGCTGAGGACCGCGAGGCTGGTGCCGTCCTTCAGCACGACGACGAATCCGGGCAGCTCAGGGGCGGCCTTTTCGTCATCCTCCGGTAGGTCGGCGCACCAACCGAAAGCCCCCGGTCCCACGACCAGCGCAATGGAGGACAGCAGACCGATCAAAACAATCCTGGAATGCACTATGACCCCAATCCTTCAGCCGATTCCTCTCGGCGACGTTTTGGTCCGTCGATTGTGCCACGGATTTTCATTCAATCGTTCTCCGGCGACCGGGAGCGACTTCCGCCCTGGTCTTCTCTGATGGCTTCGAGTCGGGCGACACGACGGGGTGTAAAACAACTCAGAGGTTGTCTGGGGTCGTCAGGTACCGATAGATCTCATCGGCGACGAGGCGATTCCCGCGGATGTTGAAGTGAGGCGGACCGTGGAGCGTCCACAGCATCGCCCGGTCAGGCCGGCTGACGTAGGGATCGAGCAGGTCCAGCGTCGGAACTCCCCGGCCCCGGCACATGGCCGCGACCCGACCGGTCGTGCGGCTCGCCATTTCTGCGGTCATCTCGTAGACGATGATTTTGGGATTGTGGGTGATTGCCCGGGTCGAGATGACGCGAGAGGCCTGGACCGTGTTCCTGCCGTTCATTCCCAGGTTGAGAACTCTGATATCTGGGCTGCCGCTCTCATGGAATCGCCGCTCGAGAAGGGCTGGAACCGTGTGATCGTCGTTGACGCCATAGCCAAAAGTGAACGAGTCCCCGACCACGGTGATGGTGGCTTCGCGCGAGTCGCCAAAAGGGGGGCATCGGGTGCGCTCCGAAACCCGTGCTGGTTGATCGTTACGCAGCCCGGCGGCCCGCACCTGCGCTGGTTCGGGGCCAGTGGTTCGGTCTTCCCATCAGTGACGTCTCTGCCCGGTGAGTCCGGTCGACATCGAGGACGTCATGCTCGTCAACGAATGCATGCTCGGGGTGATTTCCTTCCCATGCCGCTGCTGCGGTCAGGCTCATTATCTCAGAACGTACTCGAGGATGGTGTAGTGTCGAACCACAATCTCACGTGCGGCAGTGGCGACGCCAGGCGCGAGCCGTTGTTCGTAGGGAGCATGGAGGGGCGACATGAAGATCGGTCTTCGCTGCTTGGTAGTCTGGCTGACTTTGAGCGCCTTTTCGGCGTCTGCCGGAGAGGTTACCGGAACGGTGTCCCTATTCAGTGACTACGATCTCCGCGGCAGAACCCTCAGCGCGGGAAACCCCGCTCTCCAGGCAAGTGTGGACTGGGCTGTCGGAGGTGGGTTCGATCTCGGCTTCTGGGTCTCGAACGTCGATTTCGGCGACTGTTGTGGCGAGACGATAGAGGTCGATCTTTCCGGACGCTTCACGACCGGCGACCGTGAGACCGGACTCGCTTTCGACGTGTTTGGAGTCTGGTACGCCTACCCGGGGGGAGATGCTCTTGACTTTCCTGAGCTGTCGGTAGGGGTAGCGTGGCGTCTCGTCGATGCCCGCATCTGGTACAGCTGGGATTTCGTAGCCTCTGGGGAGAGCGCCACCTATCTCGAGGCCAACCTCAACGTGCCGTTGCCGGTGGGCCTCGGGCTCGTACTGCATGCGGGTTACAGCGACGGCGATTTCTGGAAGACCGACACCTCGGGCCTCGAACCCTATTTCGACTGGTCGGTAGGCCTCGAACGCTCTTTCGGTCACTTCGACCTCAGCCTCAGGTGGGTCGATGGCAGCGACCTAGAGGCTCTCGACGGGACCGAAGGGGACGTGCTTTCGAGCGCACCTCGGGCCGTGCTCGGGGTGGGGACCACGGTGCCCTGGGGGTAGGGGTTCGTTTGCGTGACGGGGGCATGTCCGAACGGGCAACGCGACTGACCTTCTCCCCAGCCCCGGCCTTCTGGGATGCCGTAGGACGGCCATCCCAGCGTCGCTTGAACAGCGTGGTCGCGAGCGGAAGGCTGGATCGTCTGCGACCACGCTGCTCAAGCGAGCGGCGGCCTCCCTCGTAGGCTGG
>CAZCEX010000181.1:0-8151 GCA_964497785.1 uncultured Thermoanaerobaculia bacterium
ATCGCGGTCGCGGTTCTTGGCCTGGGCGACGTCGACCTTGATGGTCCGACCGTCGAGCTCAGTCTGGTTGAGGGCTGCGACGGCCTGGTCGGCGGCCTCGTCGTCGGCGAAGGTCACAAAACCGAAACCACGCGAGCGGCCGGTGTCGCGATCGGCGATGACCGTTGCTTCGGTGACCTCGCCGTGGACCGCAAACGCATCACGCAGACCGCGGTCATCGGTGTTCCAGCTCAAGCTTCCAACAAATAATTTCTTCGACATTTTTCTTTCCATTTTCCGGGACGTCGGCGGTGCCGAAGCGCCCCCATTTTTCCTTAGGGCGGGCCTGCTGCCCGCCGGATCGCTGGTCAGCCACGGTGGCCGACCTGATTGCTAACTACTAAGATTCACATGGGCTGTGGGTGACGAGCGCCGTCGCCTTGAGCCCATTCCTTTCTCGTGCGCGCCCCCCGTCTGGTCTTTGCCTGCTCGGCGGTGGTTTCGCTGAGCATTGGATTTCGGGCCGTGGTTCTCTCGTCTGACTTGGGGTACGGGTCTGTCGCCCGAACCGGGGCCCTTGCCATATACAGCGTGCAGCCCATAGTCTTCGATCTTCTGTTGATCGATGCGCCGGCCGACCGTTCTCTCGATGGCCCTCAGTCCGTCCTCTTCGGCCGGTGAGACAAAGGTCAGGGCATCGCCCGTGGCGCCGGCGCGCGCCGTGCGTCCAACGCGGTGCACATAGTCTTCGGGCTGGCCCGGGACGTCGAAGTTGATCACGTGTGGCAAGGCCTCGACGTCGATGCCGCGAGAAGCCACATCGGTGGCCACCAGAACGCGGATACGGCCGGCCTTGAACGCCGCCAACGCAGACTCGCGCTGCGGTTGCGAGCGGTTGCCATGGATCCTGTCGCACGGGATGCCGGCACGATCGAGATATCTGGCGAGCCGGTTGGCACGGTGCTTGGTGCGGGTGAAGACGAGCGCGGTCCGCACATCACGGTGCAGCATCTTGACGAGAAGGTCTTTCTTTTGCTGCTCGGGAACCAACAGCACTGCCTGGCGAACACCGGTTGCCGGAGCAACACGTCGCTCGATGTCGAGCCGAACCGGCCGGTCGAGCAGGTCGCGACTCAGGGTCACGATCGGGCGCGGCAAGGTGGCCGAGAACAGCATTGTCTGCCGGTGTTCTGGAAGTCGGGAGAGGATCCGTCGGATGTCGGGAAGAAAGCCCATGTCGAGCATTCGATCGGCCTCGTCGAGGACCAGCACCTCCAGCTGTTCGATGCGGAACCACGGCTGCTGCATGTGGTCGAGCAGACGGCCTGGGGTTGCAACCACGACGTTGACTCCCGAGCGCAGAGCACGAATCTGTGCCGCCGGCTTGACGCCGCCGAATACCGTTGTTGCGGTGACACGTCCGAACCTGCCCAACGCCACGAGGTGCTCGTGCACCTGGGCGGCGAGCTCTCGCGTCGGGGTGAGCACAAGAGCACGGGTTCCGGCCGTACCAGCCGGACTCATCAATCGCTGCAGGATCGGCACGACAAATGCCGCAGTTTTGCCGCTGCCCGTCATGGCGGAGGCCAGAATATCGCGACCGGCGAGTGCCGGTGGGAGCGCGGCGGTCTGAATGGGGGTTGGCTTTTCGAAGCCCATTTCGGAGATCCCGCGTCTCAGGGCGGGATCGAGTTGAAGATCATTGAATATCAAGAAACACTAAGCTTTCTACAGACGCATCAGGTGTCGCAGGTGCGCTGCGTATCAATTCCAGCTGGGTTGTGAACGGGAGAAATGCTGGCGTGGACTGCCGTTCGGGTCATCGAGACCCTGCGAGGTTATGACCGGCAACCGCTCTGACACCTTTGGTCTGCGTTCAACCGATACGGGATGATGGCACAACAAGCGCCAAATAGCAAACTATCCCCAATACGCGGTTGCAGTCCAGCCAATGCGGCGGCGCGGCGCGGTCCCGGATTGTTCGGGCTAGGAGCCTGTAGTTCATAGATGGCGGATGGATTTCGGAGGGTCATTTGAGGTCATGATTCGGCGGATTCGCAGGTTCATACTGGTGGTATGGGCCAAGAATCCGCCGAATCATGGGCCAATTGACACCCGAAAGGCGCCGCTAATTCTATGAACTACAGGCTCCTGGGGGATCAGTTTGACGGGCTGATCTGATCTCGCGGAAACTCACCGATCCCGAACTCGAAGAGGATGGCCGCGGCCAGGTTCTTGAGCGTGGTTCCTTGTTTCTGCATCGGCCGCGAGGTGAGGAGGATGCCGGGCACGCTCTCGTGGTCCATGCAGTGGTCGCCGCTCCAGCGGTCAGTATTGTCGGAGAAGACCTCGGTCGACATCTCACCGATCGCGCTGGCGTTGGAGCCGCGGGTGCGTTCCGCGTAACCGACCTGGATGTCGGGTCCGATGTGCAAGTAACCAGCGTCCTCGTACGTCGCCTCGCGCGGGTAGAACTTGGTCACCGCGAGCTCGCCGGTTGCCGGATCGACGGTCTCGAGCAGCTTGGCGCCGATCTCGGCAATGAGGGCGTCGCGGTCTTCCGGGTCGACGATACCGCCCATCTCGCGGCCCTTGAGGTTGAGGTAGAGGCCGTTGATGCCGAGACCGTATGCTCGGGTCTTCGTCCAATCGACGTTGGAGTAGTTCTTGCCTTCTTTGCTCGGGTCCTTCATCACCAGGTAGCCGTTCTCCGCGAGCCATGCGTTGATATGCATGACCCGGCGCCACGGGGCAAAGCCGTGGTCCGACATCACGACCAACAGGGTGTTCTCCGGCATGTTCTCGAGAGTGTGTCCCACCACTTCATCCATGCGTCGGTAAAGATCGGGCATGACGTGCGCGTATTGCGCATCCTTATCGGCGTCGTAGGCCGGGTGGTCGGGATCCATCGAGCGCCAGACGATATGGCCGACGAGGTCGGTATTGCCGAAGTAGTGGAAGAGGAAACCGCGCTCGAACTCGCTCAAAACGTGCTCGTACTGCGTAATGTTCTCTTCGCCGGCGAGGTCGGCCTGAGTCAAGAACTCGTCCATGGTCAAAAGATCTTCCACGACTGCGCCGGTGTCCTCCGGCATACCTTGGGTATAGAAGTAGCCCGTGCACTTGCACAGGTGATTGCCGTAATCATCCGGAGTCGTGATCGGCATCGCCGGGCTCGTCGGGTCGATGTTCAGGGGGGTCACGTAGAGCTCGAACTCGGGCGCGACCGAGCGCAGGTAGAAGCGGCCGATCGCCGGGAGCACCTGAGAAGGAATCATCTCGAACTCGATCGGCAGCCACTCGCTCCACTCGCCGGATTTGAGCACAAAATCGTTGTCATTGATCACGAACCTGGCGGCATTACTGTCGACGTCGACATAGGCTGTCAGCTCAGTCGACAGGCGCGTGGGCTCGACGAGAAAAGGGTTGTCGGGGCCGTAGAGGTGGGTGTCGAGGCGGTTTCCCCGCAGCTCGACGATCTGCAGCTCACCACCGTCGATCGTCGAAGGAAGCGGAGCGAACTGATCCGTTGTGAAGAAAGAGAAGGTGCCGTAGGTGCCGAGAATGTCCGGAGTTCCCATGCCGCTCACCTCCCGGGTAGCAGTACCCGACGGAGGAAAATTCGCCGGCATCCTGATGACGGTGGTTTCGATGCCGTGCTCCTCGAGCACCGTCCAGAACGCCTCACCTTTGCGCAAGAGATCGACGCTGCCACCGTCGAGGGGGCTCGGAAAATGGTACTTGCCAACCTTCCACATGGTGCCGGCGGCGGCCTCGCTCGTCGACAGGTAGGGCGTCATGGTCTCTGGATGGCGGTGGATAAAGTCGAAGATGCCGTGCCCACCGGAGTCGTGACCGGTGATGAAGTTCGACCATGCGACCGGGCTCTGCGGTGGGATGGAGGTCCCCAACGCGGTGAAACCGCCGGTATCGGCAAGCCTTTTGAAGTTCGGCATCTCACCGGCGCGGATCATCTCACCGGTCATCACCCAGTCCATGCCGTCGAATCCGAGCACGATGACCTTGAGGTCGCTCTCCGCCGAAGCCGTGGCCTTGCCGCAGCCGCTCACGGGCAACAGCAGTCCTGCCATCACGCACACAGTGACGCCACAGCTCAGGAAAAACAGAAACGGGGTCTTCGTCAGAGTTGTCATAGTTTCGCCTCCCAGGGGCACGCAGGGCCGATGATCGCCGGGCAGTCGGGCTGGCCGAAAATCTCATAATGTGTTGGCGCACTGTCGCTTCCGGAGTGCCTGCGCCGACGTATTGTATTGCTCGGACTCCAGCCCCGAAAGTGTTTCAGCTCACCGCACCATCTCGCAACAGATCGATTATTCAACACATTCCCTTGTCAGGCTGCACCCTCACGGCTCTGGCAGCGTCTGCTCGAACTCAACGTTCTGCGTGGTTGGCCCGCGCAAATGGACTACGACGAGGTCCTTCATCGAGACCAGAATGCAGACGAACTCGTCGATCTCCCCGGTCAGCTCGTGGATGCGATCGTTCTCGCCGAGCCGGAAGGTGAATGCTGGTGAGCTCTCCAGGCTAGTTCCCGCCCAAAGTTCCCGGACGGGAACCGGCTAAACTGTCGGGGTTCGCTCGCTGAAGAGCATTGCTCGAGAAAGGAGACGTCTATGAAAAAGCGTGTCGACTGGTACTACCACAGGGCAGGTTGAACGTCCTGCAAACGATCCTCCAGGTTGTTGGAGGACATGGGGATCGAGGTGGCCGAGCAAGTGCCTGCGAGTCGCAAGCTCGGTGAGGCGCGCGCCAAGGAACTGATCCAAGGAGCTGCAAAGGTCACCATCACAAAGGGCAAGAAGGTCGAGGTCTTCGACGGCGGCACTGCTGAGCAAGAGATCGTCAAGAAAATGCTCGGTGCCACCGGAAACCTCCGGGCGCCCACCATCGTGGCGAGCGATCAGCTGCTGGTGGGATTCAATGAAGCCGCCTATCGTGAGGTGCTGGGCTGAGGGCTCACCTCTGTTCGGCGCACGCCTGCGCGAGCGGTATGAGGTGGCTCGCCGTGAGTAGAAGGAGCACGCGTTGCCCACTGGCGATGGCGCCCCGCGACCGAAGCTCCATGGCGGCCGCCAACGTCGCGGCACTCTCGTAGCTGACTGCGACACCATGCTGGCCGAGCAGACGGAAGGCGTCCTGGATCGCGCGCTCGCTCACCGCGACGGCGGTACCTCCGGACTCGCGGATCGTGTACAGGATGCTGTGGCCCATGATCGCCCCGGGTACGTCGAGCCCGTCGGCAATGGTTCCTCGTGACTCAACCGCCTGCACGTGATTTAGACCAGCTTCGAAAGAACGAACGACCGGCGCGCAGTTCTCTGACTGCACCGAGACCATTCGTGGCAGACGATGCCTGGAAGGGTCGAGGCGGCCGAGACCGATCAGCTCCTGCAGCGCTTTCCAGATGCCGACGAGTCCGGTGCCGCCACCTGTCGGGTAGAGGATCCAGTCGGGCAGGTCGTTGGCACCAAAATCGTCGAAGATCTCAAGGCCCATGGTCTTCTTGCCTTCAAGACGCCCGGGTTCGAAGAACGTCGACATGTCGACGAACTCGCCGGATCCGAGTTGATCGGCGAATGCCTCGCGCATGATGCTCCCGGACTCGGCGATGTTGGTCCCTGCAAAACGCACCTCGGCGCCGAAGAACTCCGCCTCGCGATGGTAGATGCCTCCCTGATACCCGTCCGGCATGTAGACCAGTGCGCCCGGCAACCCGAGACGCGCCGAGAACAGGCTCGCCGCCACTCCGGCGTTGCCCTGGGTAGGCAAACAGAAACGTTGGGCCCCACAGACTGCGCCGAGAGCGACCCCGATTGCCAGGCCGCGGTCCTTGAAGCTGCCGGAGGGGTTTGCCCCTTCGTCCTTGAGAAAGAGTTCAACCTCGACGACGTCACTGAGGGCCCCATGCCGAATAGCCGGGGTCAAGCCGACGTCGCCGGCGAAACTCGGCGGCAGATTCTCTACCGGAAGCAGGGGACCGAAGCTCAAGATGCCCGGATGGCCGGCAAACTCGTGCAGTCGCTGCCCTACGGCCTCCAGGTCGTACTCGATCACTACCGGCTTGCCCGGGGCCGGGCAGCACGAGCAGAGTGCGACCGGCCGCCGAAACTCGGAAGAGTCAACCTCTTTGCCCGAAAGAGAGCACAGCAATCTCGAGATGTTTGGGTTGACGAGAAGATTCTGTAGGAGATCGCTCATATCGGAACCCCTTCGATCGCCATCATAACCGCAACTCAATCCCCCCCGGCCCATAGACCGATTCGTGCACCGGGTCGATCTTTCAAAACGCCGATAAGCTCGGCAAAAGCACCCTGCGCATGCAACACCTCGATGGAAGATCTGGTATGTATTCACAGGGGAGGCGGCATGATGTCTTTCTTCAGCAAAATTTTCGGGATCGCGGACACCCAACCATCGAAACCATCCAGTGATACCGAGACCGTTCGGCGGATCATCGGTGAAATCGATCGCCTTGACCCGGATGAAGCGCGGTACATCGCAGCCTTCGCCTTCGTTCTCGCTCGAGTCGCGAACTCCGACATGGAGATCAGCGAGCAGGAGATCCGACGAATGGAGACGGTGGTTCGTGATGTCGGAAAACTCGAGGAGGCACAAGCAGTTTTGGTCGTGCAAATTGCGAGATCGCAGCAGCAGTTGATGGGCGGAACTGAGAACTACCTCGTAACCCGCGAGTTCAGCAAGAACTCTGATCGCACGCAGAAGGAGCGTTTGCTGCACTGCCTGTTCGAGGTTTCTGCTGCCGACGAGGCGATCTCCCTCGTCGAAGAGGATGAAGTCCGTTTGATCGCGCTGGAGCTCGGTTTCGAGCACGCCGAGTTCTCGGCAATTCGATCTGAGTACAACGAAAAACGGAGCATCTTGAAACAGTGATACCCCGTGAAGGGGTGTTTGGCATAGAATCAGGGTGTCATGCATGACCATCCCGGAACCGAGAATACGATCGAGTTAACCTGCCGGTCGTGCTCACATTTTGTGGATGATCCCGCCGTCATCGAATACGAGTTCCCCTTCATCACCACCTTTGGCTCTGCCTACTCCTCAGCTCGGGGCGATGCAGGTATCTGCCAGAGATTCGGCCGCTTCTTGGACCCTCTTCCGGCAGAATCTTGTGATTCATTCCTTCTTCGTGAAGGCCATCAGGGATAAGCATGAACCAGGGTCAATCGCACTGCGCACTGGACGAACCGTAGGAAGCGCCTGAAATGATCAGTGACGGGAGAGTGAGGTCATGGTGAACGACAAGATCAAGAATCCTCTGATCACCGAAGAGGACTGGTGGACCGTATGGTTCGGCCTGTTCGTCCTCCTGGTCGCTACAGTGCTCGCCGTTCTGGCGATTTCCGACATCATTCCAACTGCGAAAGTACCGAAGCTGGGCAAATGGGTCTCCAACCCGGCCGACGTTTTTTCCAGCGCCAAGAAGACCCGGATCGACCTCGAAGAAAACACCACGGTGGCACAGCTGGTAGAGAGGATCAACGAAAGCAAAGCTCCTGCTACCGCCGAGTTCGTTCCGGCAGCCGACGGGGGACAGCTGCGCGTGACCTCCTCGCGATCAGGAGACGGCACAACGATCTCCTTAAAAACCCTTCTGGCCGGTGGCGAAACGACGCTGACGTTCGTGAAGCAGGAACCGGACCCGGGGGGGTTGGGCGCCCGAACCTACGTATCGCAGGTTCTTGCGTCCTCGAACATCGTCATTGGTCAGGGTTATGTGACCGTCACCGGTCAACGCATGGGTTCAATAATATTTCCGCTCTTGATCAGTGGGCTGTGCATTTTGCTCCTGACCGCCGTCGGTGTGCGGGCCATGGGGCAGAAGCCGGGGAAATACGCCTTGGCATTCCTGGTGATCTTCATCATGGCCGTCATCTCCTTCACCTTCGCCAACCAGAGCACCAGCAGCTCTCTCGGTTTGAGCTATGCCGCCTGGGCACTCGTGATAGGCCTCATCATCTCCAATACGATGGGCACGCCAAAGTGGCTGAAGCCCGGGATCCGGACCGAGATGTACATCAAGACTGGTCTGGTGCTGCTCGGGGCGGAGATCTTATTCGGCAAGATCGTCAGCATCGGCGTGCCGGGTCTGATGGTCGCCTGGATCGTGACCCCAACCGTGATCATCTTCAT
>CAZCEX010000182.1:0-8081 GCA_964497785.1 uncultured Thermoanaerobaculia bacterium
CGGCGACACCTCGGCCTGGTCTTGAAGAGCCGCCCCTGTGTCCGGGTCAGATCTCCTCGCCGAGGTGACACATCGAATCGTATATCTTTTCGAGGGAATGCCAGTGGTGCGCCTCTTCGCGCGCGATGGCCCCGAGCAGGGTCTTGACGCCAGGATCCTCGCTTCGTTCGGCGAGTGCCGTGTAGAGCAAGAAGGCTCGTCGTTCGTCATCCATGGCGGCGAGGATCACGGTGGGTGGTGTGGCGTCGGGCGCCAGCTCACCTTCCCTTGGAACAAAGAGCAGCTCACTTTTCTCCGGCCACGGTTTGGCGAAGACCTCGAGGTCGCCGAGGCGGACGTTCATGAGGGACTCCCTATGAGCCTCTTCCTCCTCGGCGAAGCGTATGAGCATGCCGCGAACCTCGTCCTTTTCTGCCGCCGCAGCCAGATTGCGATAGGCTTTGGCAGCCTTTTCTTCTTCTTCGATGGCCATTTCGAGAACTTCGGCGGTTGATTGAGGAATCACAGGCCACCTCCTGTCTCTTTAAATGTACACCGTCAACCGATCCGCCGCCGTGGCGCTCTGGGCCCGAGGTAGACGATGTCGCCGCCGACCATGGTCAGGTCGATGGCCGACCGGTAGACCTCCCCCGGTGTTGCGGTATAGGGGTCATCTGACCACACCACCATGTCCGCCATCTTGCCGTTCTCGATGCTGCCTTTTTCATTTTCCTCGTGGAGGGCGTAGGCCGCGTTGATGGTGTGGGCGCGGATGGCCTCGCCGGCGGTCATGACCTGCTCGGCGCCAAGGACCTGGTCGGTCCAGGTCACCCTCGTCATGGCGCCGTACAGGGTGGCACGGGGCTCGTACCACAAGGTCGTCGGGGTGTCCGACCCCAATGCCACCTTGACTCCCGCGTCGATCCACTCGCGGGTGACCATCAGGCGATTCATCTGGGCCGTGGTGAAGAGGTCCTTGTAGAGGTCGCCGGCGAGGCGGATGAACTGAGGCTGGGTGCTGACGACGACGCCAAGGTCGACCATGCGTTGAGTTGCCTCCGGTGTGGTCAATACGGCGTGTTCGATGCGGTGCCGCGGGTCGGAACGTGGATGGGCATTCATCGCCTCCTCGAAGGCGTCGAGGGCGAGGTCGGTCGCTGCGTCGCCACCGCAGTGCACGCAGATCTGCAGCCCGGTTTCGTGCAAGATGCGAACCGTCTCCTTGAAGGTTGCTGGTTCCCAGGTGGTCGTCTGGTAGCTCGTGCCGCCGTGGGGCTCGTGGCAATAAAAGGTTGGTCCTTGACCGTCGATCAGGAACTTGAAGCCACCGAAGCGGGTGAAGTCGTTGGTGACGTGCTCGATTTGATTGAGCGCGCGGTCGAGATCCGACGGCCACTCGAGGGTGTAAAAGAGGCCCTGCCGCTGGTAGACCTGCCGGTTCGTGGCGAGCCTCTGGTAGGTTCGGATGCCGTCGAGATCGCGGATGTTGTTGTCGTGAAAGCCTGTCAGGCCGGCAGCGGCGAACAGAGGTTGGGTGGCGAGGATGCTCGTCTCGAGCTCCTGGTTGCTGTAGAGCGGGATCAGATGACGTACGAGATCCATGGCGCGATGGTTGTAGAGGAGGCCCGTTGGTTCGCCATCAGCACCCTTCTCGATGATGCCGCCGGTCGGGTCCGGAGTGGCGGCGGTGATTCCGGCCATCTCGAGGGCGCGGGAGTTGACCGACGCCCAGTGACCCCCTTGATGCATGATGAAGACCGGGTTGTTGGGAGAAACCGGGTCGAGGTCATCTTTGGTCGGCGAACGGCCGTCGGTGAAAACGAGGTAGTAGCCGTTCACCCACTCGTCGAGTGCCAGACCGTTGACGATTGCCGCAACGGCATCCTGGAGATCATTGATCGTGTGCACCTCGGGCGGCACGAAGCCGAGCCAGAAATCGCCCATCAGAGCCTTGTACTGGAAGTGACAGTGAGCGTCGATGAATCCGGGCGTTACGGTCCTGCCGCCAAGATCGATGGTCAGAGTGCCTTCGCCGATCAACGCCCGGATCTCCGCCGTCGAGCCGGTGCCCAGGATCAGCCCGTCGCGAACGGCGACCGCCTGGGTGAAGGTGTCGAAGGCATCGACCGTGGCCACCCTTCCGTTGAGCAGCACCGTGTCGGCAGCCATTCCCAACGGCATTTGGCCGGTGCGACAGCCTCGTCGAGGTTGAAGGGCGAAGAGGTCGCCCATCGCTCCGTCGGCCAACGTCAGGCCGCCGACGGCGCCGGCAGTGAGCTTGACGAACTCCGCCCGGGTCATCATCTGTCTGCGTCGTTTCATGATGACCTCCTCACGGCTCGACCCAGCCGGCGCGCCAGCTGCGCTCGCTCGGCCCGTCGCAGTCGGACCACGGTCCCAGGCCCTCGCTCGTCAAGCTGCTCAAGGCGCCGGTGATGACCCCACTGTCTCTCACGGTGCCGCTCAGGGTCCATTCGATCGTGAACACGGGAACGCCTGCGTCAGTGTAGGGAATAGTGACTGTGGCGGCGAAGCTGCCATCGGATGCCACGGCAACTGGAGGAATCGGCGGGGTGCCGAAGTCGACGGTGAAGATCTGCTCCCCACAAGGGATGCCCGTGACACCTGCGAACTCGGTCAGACCGGGCGAGCTCAGCGCAAGCTCGATTCCGCCGTCGATGCGCAACCCGTCGGTTGACATCACCACGCCCTCGAATGTGCCGGTGAGTCGGCTCTGCTGCGTCGTTACCATTTCGACGGTCGACGGGTCGCCGGTGCGGTTGTCGATCCGTGATGCAAAGGTGAGCAGACGTCCAGGCCCGGTGCTGAGCGTGGCCCTGAGGCGTTGATTCTCGCCCGGTGGCCCACCGACGTCGGCAATCGAGACCTGGCCGGTGGCAAACGCGCTGAAGTCGTAGGAGGCACTGGCGAGACTCGCCCCGCCGCCGTCGAGCAACTCGACCGTGATCGACGCCGGCTGACCGGTGGTTTCGACAAAGCCGAAATTGGTGCGCCAGTTGCCCGCACTGTCGCGCGCCAGGCCGATGAGGTCGGTGCTCTGACCTGCGCTCAGGGCGAGATGAGCCGGCAAGGCCGCAAAGAACTGCCCCGCGGTGCCG
This sequence comes from uncultured Thermoanaerobaculia bacterium, assembly GCA_964497785.1. GTDB lineage: Bacteria > Acidobacteriota > Thermoanaerobaculia > Thermoanaerobaculales > Sulfomarinibacteraceae > CAZCEX01. The sequence continues at coordinate 3,099 of CAZCEX010000182.1, forward strand.
GTCCCGGCATTGGTCTGCACGTTCGAATCGTAGATCCGTCCGGTGACGACGACGTCCCGATCGGCGACGAAACGCAGGGCGCCGAAGACGCCGTCGCTCGCGAACGAGGTCAACATGATGTCGGTGAGCTCGAGTGTCTGCCCGGGTCCCACCGCCACCGTGACGGACGTGGGGTCGGGGTTGGCTTGGCCGCGACGAAGGAAGAGGATGTCCACCGAGGCGGTGGCGGAAGCGTCTGGGTTGAGAACCCACACGTCCGTGCGCCACAACGAGCACACCCCTCCGGGGCACGAACCCTGGCCTCGGCCGACCGACGGTAGAAACAGGTCGCGGGCCGGTTCGACGGCGTCGACACACGGCGAAACCACGACTGCGACACATATCAAAAATCCCAGTTGTTTCATCGATTTCTCCTCCCCGATCAAACAGGACGATAGATCAAACAGAACCAGACGAAACGACGGGGTGCGGGCCAACCTGGTGCAAACCGACCCAATCGAATCCAGCACCGTTGTGTGATGTTCTCCAGGTCGATTCTAGCGGATTTTTTTCGTAGTAAACGAAACCTGCCGCTGCCAGGCTCAGTATAAAAGAGAGTCTGGCGTTTCGTCCCGGTCTGCGGCCGGCGAGACTGGCCGTGTTTTTTTGACTGCCGGCAGGCGCCGGTTGGGTACACGACGAAGGAAGGAGATGGTCTCCAAAATGCCCTCTGCATCGGGGTCGCGGGAGGAGCTCCGTGGAAAAATCATCGCCGAAGGCACATTCGTTTGTGACGTGATCGACGCCCAAACCGGGCTGATCGTCGCGCATATGAGTGATCGCAGGAAGATCAAGAGAGGCGAGGGCTCGAGTGGAGATTCGGGGTCTGCGACGCTCTGGGATGATGTCGAGGCCTGGGCACGGCGAGCAGCTGAAGACCTGTGTCAGGAGCTCGAGAGACTTCACGGCTAGGAGCCCGTAGGGCATAGGCCCGAACGGCGGAGTTGCTCGAGCGGCGTTCGTGCCTCTGCCCTACGGGCTCCTCTGGATGCGCTGCGCGCATCTCGGAATGCGGAGTTCTATTCTTTCCTCTCTGCGACCTCTGCGTGCTCCTGTTCAATATGTTTCTCTGTGTTCGTTCTTGAAGTGAAGAATGTAAGCACGTCCTTCAGGGCGTGCTCGATGACTGGTACCGTTTGACGTTCACATGAACAGCAGGGCACAGCCGGCGACAGCGACTGCGGCACCTACAACGGAACGTGCGGTAATTCGGTCCCCGAAGAACAGAGCCGATGGCACGATGATCATGATCGGCGTCAAGGACATCAGGGTGGCTGCGACGCCCGCCTCGGTCAACTGCACGGCCATCAGTGAAAACGAGACGCCAAGGAACGGTCCGAAGAAGGCGCCAAGTCCGGTTCTTGCTATGGCGGCTCGGTCGTGAATGGCGCTCGCCACCCGAGGCCACCAACCGATCACTGTGAAGACGACCACGAAGCCCGCAATTCCAGCGATGGCCCGGATCTGAGTCGCCGCAAACGGGTCGTAGCTGCCCATGCCGAGCTTGCTGAGAACGAGCCCGAAGGCCTGGCCCAGTGCCCCGGCGACGGCCAGCAGAACCCCACCCGGCGGTCGTCGCGTCGAGGTCCCGTCGGATGCCGCCGGCTGTCTCTCGGCGACCACCCAGACGACCCCGACAATGGCGAGAGCCATACCGCCGAGCTCGATCGCGGTCAGAAGCTCACCCATGATCAGCCAGCCCAATACCGCCGTCATCGGCGGCACGAGAGCCATGATGAGCATGGACAACCGGGATCCGATGAGCACAAAGGCACGAAAGAGGCACAGGTCACCTATCGTGAAGCCGACGATGCCCGACACCGAGAGCCACAGCCACGCGCTCGGCGTCGCGTCGAGCGGCAAAACCAGCCCGCGGGCGACCCAGGTGTAGAGCGACAGCATGGTGAATCCGAGCACCAGCCGGATGAGGTTGAGAGAAAGCGCCCCGATCCGGCGGCCCGCCGACTCGAAGGCGAGGGCCGTGATGGTCCAGCACACCGCGGTGGCCAGTGCTGCAAGCTCTCCGGCGTGACTCATGTGGCTCTCAGCACGCGCTGGACCTGACCGCGTGCCCAGCCTCGCGAAGGGCGCTGACCGCACGCTCGAGGTCGGATTCGGCTACCAGGATGTGGTCAGTGTCGAATGTCGAGATCACGAACAGGCTGACATCGGCACGAGCCAGGCAGCTGCTGATAGCAGCCAGGACCCCCACCAAACTGAAATCGAGGGGGCCGTCAACGGTCAGGCAGCGCCAACTGCGTTCTGTCGCCAGATCTGGTGGAACGAGGTCGGTGGGGCAAACCACCGAAACCTCCTCGTCGGTAACGGTGATCGAAAAAAAGCTCCCGGTCGACGCCCAAACGGGCGGCGGGGTTCCGGCTGCGAGACGGCACACCGCAAGCAGCTCCGAACGTACATACAAAGAGAGGTTTTTGTCGGTCACTCATCCTCCGCGCGATAGGGTATACGGGTCGCTGGGTTCATGATAGGGGCAGATCAACACGGGGTCGACTACACCGTACCAGGACCCCAAGACCCAAGCTCCAAGTGGTACCGTTGTGCGGGGAACCGCGTTTGCAGCCCCTTGGAGGCGACATGGCCAAGTTCGATTTTGATCTTTTTACTTTCGGTGCGGGCTCGGGTGGGGTTCGGGCGTCGCGAGTAGCTGCGGCCGCGGGCGCTCGCTGTGCAGTGGCCGAGGCCCAACACCTCGGGGGGACCTGTGTCAACCTGGGCTGCGTACCGAAGAAGTTACTGGTGTACGCCGCACAGTGTGCCGAGGCCTTTGAGGATGCAGCCGGGTTCGGCTGGACGGTGGGCCGGACCGATTTCGACTGGCCGACTCTGATCAAGAACAAGGATCAGGAGATTTTGCGCCTCAACGAGGTCTACCGAGGCCTGCTCGACGGGTCCGGGGTGACCCTGGTTGAGGGACGGGCCCGCCTCGTCGATGCGCATACGATTGAGGTGGGAGATCGGCGTTACACCGCAGAGCACATTCTGATTGCTACCGGAGGAAAGCCCTTCAGACTCCCCATTCCGGGCGCCGATTTGGCGATCACTTCGGACGAGGCGTTCCACCTGCCGGAGCTGCCGCGGCGGGTGCTCATCGCCGGCGGCGGCTACATCGCAGTCGAGTTTGCGGGAATCTTCAACGCCCTCGGCTGCGAGGTTCGGCTCGATTACCGCGGTCCGCTGTTTCTTCGGAGCTTCGACGACGATGTTCGCACGAGGCTGGCGGAGGAGATGCGCACGCGCGGTGTAAACCTGCGCTTTGATTGCTGCCCGGCGTCGATCCACCGCGATGGCGACCGTCTGCGGGTGGCCGACACAACGGGTGGTGAGACGGTTGTGGACCAGGTCCTGATGGCGGTGGGGCGGGTTCCGAATACCGCGGATATGGGTCTCGAAGATTCGGGCGTGAAGCTCGACGGTCGGGGCGCCGTGGAGGTTGACGAGTACTCTCGCACGAGGGTGCCGCACATCTTCGCCGTCGGTGATTGCACCAATCGCGTAAACCTCACTCCGGTGGCCATAGCCGAGGCGATGGCAGTGGTGGAGACGGTATTTTACAACCGCCCGACGACCGTGGATTACAGCAACATCGCGACCGCCGTGTTCTCGATGCCGAACCTGGGCACTGTTGGCCTGACCGAGTCCCAGGCGCGGGCGTCATACGACGTCACGGTCTTCCGCTCGACCTTCCGCCCGATGAAGCACACGCTGTCCGGTCGTAACGAGCACACGATGATGAAGCTGGTGGTCGATGCGGTCACAGACCGCGTCTTGGGAGTGCACATGGTCGGCCCGGATGCAGGCGAGATCATCCAGGGAATGGCGGTGGCCCTCAAAGGGGGGGCGACCAAGGCGCAGTTCGACGCCACGATCGGCATTCACCCGACCGCAGCCGAGGAGTTCGTCACAATGCGTGACCCAGTCGCTTGATGGACTGGGTCTACCAGTACCGCGACCCGGAACGCCTCTACCTCAACGTCACCAACCGGTGCACCAATCGCTGCAATTTCTGTGTTCGAAACGACACCCCCAGGCTCGGTGACGGCTTGCTGAGAGGAGGGGAGGAGCCGGATCTGGGGGCCCTTCTCGAGGCGGTGGAGCGCCGGGGAGGTCCGGAGGCCTTTCGCGAGATCGTCTGGTGTGGCTACGGCGAGCCGACGCTGCGGCTCGACCTGATCCTCGGCGCGAGCCCGGTCTTCCGGGATGCCGGCGCCGAGGTGCGGTTGAACAGCAACGGCCATGGGTGCTTGATCCACGGTCGCGACATTCTGCCCGAGCTCGGCGAGGTCGTGGATCGTGTCAACGTATCTCTCAACGCACCGACGGCAGCTCGCTACCTCGAGCTGTGCCGGCCCGATCCGGTTTCGGTGGAGCCTGCGCCGAAGCAGCCTGAGGTGTTCTTTGAGGCGATGTTGGACTTCCTCACTCGCGCGCCGCAGCACATCGCTGGGGTGCAGGCGTCGGTGGTCGGCTACGAGCTGGAGAAAAACGAGATCGAAGCCTGCCGCAGATTGGCGGCTGGTCTCGCCGGTGCGCCGCTCCGTGTGCGGTAGCTCTGACGGCGGCCCTGTTCGTGACCGGATCCGTGACGGTGGCCGATAATTCCGGCTCTGGGGTTTGCTCTGGAGCCTGACGCTGGGGTAGCGTAGGTGGGCTGCGATCGGCCGCGATCAGATCGAGGAGGAGGCGACGGTTTGACCGAAAACTCAGGCGTGGGCGAGCCGGCCCGGAAATTCGGGACGTTCCTCGGGGTCTACACCCCGAGTGTGCTGACAATCCTCGGCCTGATCATGTACCTGCGTTTCGGCTGGGTGGTGGGCAATGCCGGTCTGCCGTTGACGCTCTTCATCGTCCTGTTGGCGACTTCGATCACGGCGATCACGGCGCTCAGCGCGTCGGCGGTCGCCACCAATATGCGGGTCGGGGTCG
>CAZCEX010000183.1:0-8081 GCA_964497785.1 uncultured Thermoanaerobaculia bacterium
CGGTGGTTGGCACGATCGGCTACATGAGCCCGGAGCAGGCGCGCGGGGAGGCGGCTTCGCCGCCGAGCGATATCTACTCCCTCGGTCTGCTGCTGCAGGAGCTCTTCACCGGCCGCACCCCCTACGATATTCTCTCGACGGCCGAGCAACTTCTGCTCGCCGCCAGCGCGGGCGTCAGCAAACCGGTGGAAGGACTGCCCAGCGAGGTCGGCCAGCTCATCGAGACGATGAAGTCGGCTGAGGCGGACGATAGGCCGACCGCCCCCGAGGTGGCCGAACGCCTGCGGTGGATCATCGGCAAGCCGCGGCGGCGGGTGCGGTGGGCCGTTGCGGCAGTAGCGGTCGCTGCGATTGTCGGCGGGTCGGCGAAGTATGCGGTGGACCTCAACCGCGAGCGTACAGCCGCCCTCGAGGCCCGAACCGAGGCCCTGGTCGCTCGAGAGGACGCCGAAGAGCTCATGGGCTTTATTCTCCAGGACCTCTATGAAGGCCTCGTTCCGCTCGGTCGCCTCGATCTGCTCGAGCAGGTGGCGCGGCAAGCGCTCGACTACTACAGGCCGGGGACCGAAGGAGAATCGCTCACCGCGGAGGGGCTGCGCCGGCGGAGTCTCGCTCTGCGCAACCTCGGCGATGTATTCGCCGATCAAGGGGACCTCGAACAGGCGGCGGAGGCGTTTCAGGGAAGCTTGACCATAGCCGAGGACATGGTGACTCAAAATGCGGGTGACCTGGAGGCGATCTTCGGTCTCGCACGTGCCTTCGCAGGGCTCGCCGACGTGCAGAAGATGCGCGATGACCTGGAGGGGGCGCTGGCATCGTACGAGATGGCCGTACAGCACAACCGCACGGTTGTCGCAGCACAGCCGACCAACCTGCCGTGGCGGCGCCGCCTCGCCGATACATACAGTGAGCAGGGGAGCCTGCTCTACACTGCTGCTCGCCGTGGCGAGGCCCTCGATGTCCTGCGCAAGGCGGTCACCATTACCCAGATCCTGGTCGAAGAGACGTCGGACGACACGGTCCTAAAACTCCATCTCGGCACGAAATATCGTGCTCTGAGCCAGGTGTTGGCGGCGCAGGGTGATGCGCAGGCCGCGCGCAACGCCTCAGACGAGGACCTTGCTCTCTGTCTCGCCGTCGCACGGTCCGACGCCTCCAAGGCAAACGCACAGCTGGCCCTGCTCGAGGGCTACACCTGGCGAGGTCGTCTCCTCATGGGCGAAGGTGACCTCGAGGCTGCTCGGGAAGCTCTCCGTTCGTCGGTGCGGGTGGGGGAGCGTCTCGTCGCCGACGATCCGTCCAACAGCCACTGGAAATTCCGACTGTCGGCGTCGTACGACTACCTCGGCGAGGCGTTGCTCGCATCAGGGCAGAGGCGATCGGCGCTCGAGGCCTTCACCGATGCGCTCGACCTGATGAAGCCGATCGCTGCGCTCGATGCCTCAAACGCGTATTACATGAACGACCTCGCGTACTCCTACCTCCAGGTGGGCAAGGCGCATGCAACTCTGGGTGAGCACCAAGAGGCCCGTGCTGCGTGGCAGGAGGGCGCCCGGGTGGTGGCTGCAGTTGCCGACGAAGACGGTCTCCCGCCGATCCAGGAGACATACGCCCAGGCGTTGCTGTTGCTCGGCAGGGTTGAGGAGGCACGGCCCGTAATTGAACGCGTGCTCGCTTCCGGCTGGCCCCTGGATGCGACGACCGCCGAGCTGTGCCGCAAGCACGGCGTCAGCACCGAGGCAAAGCCAGAGCCGTTGCCTTCGTGAAGGGCCGGGGGGCGAGGGGCAAGAACACATTTTCAAACCCTTTGCGTTAATCTGTGTTTTTCTCGGCATCGCGGAGGACGATGGCGTGGTTCGAGGGGCCGTTGGCGGCGCGTTCTTTGAGGGCGGCTCGGTCGGTCTTGTTGGTGCCGGTGCGTGGTAACTCGGCGAGTGGTTCGATCCAGTCGGGCCATTTGAAAGGGGCGAGTCTCTGTGCGAGTTGGTCGTGTACGGCATCGGTATCGAGTGGGCCCGAGCAACTGACGAAGGCTACCGGCCGTTCACCCCAGGTTGGTGACGGTACCGCGATGACCGCCACCTCGACGACGCCGTCGATCGCTGCTACGGCGCGTTCGACCTCCGAGGGAAACACCCACTCGGCGCCGCTCCTGATCGCCGAGTTGGCGCGTCCGCGAAGCATCAGTTGACCGTCGACGATGTCGAACAAATCACCCGTCACCAACCAGCCGTCGACGAGGCGCTCGGCGGTGGCTGAGGGGTCGCCGATGTAGCCGAGCATGAGGTGGGCCGACCGCACCCGCAGCACGCCGTCGTCATCGATCCGGCACTCGACGCCGGCGGCCGGCCGGCCGAGACAGCGAGGATCGGGCAAGCGCCGCCGGTGCTCGGCATCGCCGAGCACCGAGATCAAAGGCCCGGCCTCGGTCGTACCGTAGCCTCGGGTCACACGACCCGCGAAAGACTGGAGCAGCCACCGTAGGGTTCTGTCGTCGATCGGCTCGCCGGCGTAATTGACGAGGCGGAGGTTGCCCCAGATCGATCGCCCGTCGGCGACCCGGGCGAGCTGCCGGAGCTGCGTCGGCGCCAGAGAGACGACGGTCGGGTGGCCGGTCGCGATGGCCTCGAGCAGGGTGTCACAACCGCCGTTTTCGATCAGATGCAACGTTCCGCCTGCGTGCAGAATGCTGTCCTCGAACAGGCTTCCGGCAGCGTGAAAGCAGGGCAGGGCGCAGAGCAGGGTGTCGGTTTTTGAAAGGCCGCGGGTGGAGATATTCGACCGGGCCGCACTGGCAAGACCGGCGGCGTCGAAGAGCGCTGCGTGGGGTTGACCGCTCGTGCCGCTCGAGAACAGGAGTCGACCGCCCATTGCGGCGGCCGTATTAGGAATGTCCAGGTGGAGCTGTGGAGGTGTTTCGTGCGGGAAGGACTCGAGGCGCACGGCGGGGTTCAGACGCCGTGCTCGCGATTCAGTTTCGGTCGCTGCCAGGCGCGGGTCGACGACCGCTTCGATGGCGCCGAGCAGACCCGCCGCCCAACGCAGAAGGCGCTGATGCAGCGGCGAAGGAGTTTTGATCCACACTACGGCCCCGGGCTCGACGTGGTGCTCGTTGTACAGCCAGCCGGCCCATGCCTGCACCGCAGCCAACACCTCGTGATAGCTCATCGTTTGATCGTTGAGACGAAGGCAGGCGCGACCGGGATCGATTGCCGCGTATCTTTCGATCCACTGGCTCGGGCCGGTCATCGTGTTCGATCGGCCTGTTCGAGCAGCCGAATCAGCGATCCGGCTGTGATGATCCGGCGGAGGCTCGGTGGTAGACCGTCGGCGTTTCCCATGGCCTTTCCGTCGGATTTGACTGCGCCGTTGTGGAGGTCGACCTCGATCTCCTCGCCGGTCGAGACGACACCCGGATCGGCGAGGTCGGGCCAGACGACGGCGGGCAGACCGAGGTTGATTGCGTTGCGCCTGAAAATGAAGCCGAAGGACGCAGCGAGCACGAGCTTGATGCCGCAGCTGATCAGGGCTCGCGGCGCCTGCTCACGGCTCGAGCCGCACCCGAAGTTGGCGCCGGCGACGAGAATGGTCCCATCCGAGAGACTCTCGGCGAAGTCGTCGTAGACGTTCGCGAAGGCGAAAGGGCCGAGTGGTTCCGGTTCGCGCAGATAGGCGCCCGGAATGATGAGGTCGGTATTGACGTCGTCCCAGAGCGTTGGAAACAAGGAGAAGGCTCGGCCCGTGACTTTCATAACGCGCCCTCCCCGATGCCGATGGTCCCGGTGATGGCGCACCGTGCCGCCGTGGGTGCGGAAGCCAGAATGATTCGAGCTTTGGCACTGCCGGCGCGGCCAACGAAGTTGCGGTTCTGGGTTGCGACCTCGACCTCGTCGTCGGCGAGAGTTGCCCAGCGACCGAGGCAGGCGCCGCATCCAGGCGGCAGCAGGGTTGCGCCTACGGCGAGCAGCTGTTCGACGATACCTTCCGCAACGGCGTGGGCGTAGATCTCCGCGGAGGCCGGGGCGACAATGAGCCGCACACCAGGGTGCACGGTCGAGGCGGCGAGCACGGCTGCCGCCTCACGGAGGTCCTCGAGTCGGCCGCCTGCGCAGGAGCCGATGAAGACCTGGTCGACGCGGGTCTCGGCAAGCTCGGCGAGACTCGCACCCCGATCGGGTGCGCCCGGCTTGGCAACGCTGACATCGACGCGGGCGAGGTCGATTTCGATGTCGGCGACGCCACAGCTGTCGGCGGCGAGCAGGTCTCCGACGTCGCAGTGAACGCCCCTCTCGGCAAGCCATTCGGTAGTCAGACTGTCGATGGCCATCACGCAGCCGACGGCGCCGACCTCGATTGCGAAGTTCGCCAACTTCATACGATCGGCGATACCCAGGGTCGCGAGCCCCGGACCGTCAATTTCGAGAACGTGGTCGAGGGCGCCGCGCACGCTCAGCCTTTTGACGATGGCGAGGGCCAGATCGTGGCCGTCGATTCCTGTAGCGAGCGTGCCGACGAGACGGATACGAAGGACGGGCGGGACCTGGAGCCATAGCTCTCCGGAGGCAAGCACTCCGGCGACATCGGTGGCGCCGAGGCCGATGCCAAGGGTCCCGAAAGCGCCGGCGGTACAGCTGTGTGAGTCGGCGCCGACAAAGATGGTCCCGGGAGTCAGCAACCCGCGCTCCGGCAGAACCTGGTGGGCGATGCCCTGGCCGCGAACGACCTCGATGCCGTGGCGAGCGGCGAAGGCACTCGCCCGTGCCTGCAGTTGGGCTTCGCGGGTCGTCGTCGGTGGGTAATAGTGGTCGAAGATGAAGATCGCCCTGTCAGCGCCGCGCAGCCGGGTCAGCGAGCTCGCTTCGAGCGTGCGCGCGACGACGGGGCCGGTGCCGTCGTGGGCCATGATCCGGCCGACCTCCACCGTGACGACGTCCCCGACGTCGGGTCGGCCGCCGGTCAGTCGCCTCAGGATTCGTCCGGTAAAGCTGGTCTTGGAGTACATTCATCCACCAGTTGCAAGAGTACGTCGTCGGTGATGACGGTGCCGTTCTCGGTCAGGGTCTTGATGCGCGCCAGGATTCGGGAACACATCACGTCGTCGAGCTCGGTGCCATTGTATTCCCCGAGGTGGCGCACCGCAGCCCGTCCGCTCGTCTTGCCGAGCTCGAGCTCGCGTTGTCGTCCGATGCGTTCCGGGTCGAAAGGCTCATAACATGCCGGGTTTCGAAGCACGGCGGCGATGTGGATCCCGGATTCGTGACGAAAGCTGTTGGCGCCGACGAGGGGGCTGTTCGGCGCCGGTTCGACCCCGGCGCAGCGGGCAACCACCTCGCTGGTTGAGGCGATTGCCTCGAGATCGAGGCTGACTGTGTGGCCGTGCAGCAGCACGAGGGCGGCCGCACACACCTCGGTTGACGCGTTGCCGGAGCGTTCGCCGATGCCGTTCATCGTCGTCGAGAGCACGCTCGCCCCGGCCTCGACCGCCGCCAGGGAGTTGGCGACCGCAAGGCCGAGGTCGTCTTGACAGTGGACCGATACGGGAACCTCGACCTCTCGGACGACGGCCGCGACCTTACGCTGCATCAAGGATGGGGTCGCAATGCCGACCGTATCGGCCAGGCCGATGCGGTGAACTCCGGCCGCCGCGATCTGGGTGCCGAACTCGACCAGAACGTCGTCGTCGGTTCGGGTGGCATCCTCGAGCGAGAGTTGCACGAATAGACCGCACCCCAGTGCATGATCAATGGCGTCGAGGACCAGCGCCAGCACCTGCTCGCGGGTCTTTTGCAGCTTGAATCGCAGGTGGGTATCGGAAAGAGCCGCGAAGAGGATCACCCCGTCGACGCCTGCTTCGACCGCGGCGTCGATGTCGGTGTGGAGCGGGCGGGCCAGGGAAAGAGTACGTGCCTGGAGCCCGGACTCGACCGCGGCTCGAATGTCGGCGCGGTGAGCCGGTCCTGAGGCGGCAAAACCGAGCTCGATCTCGTCGAGACCGAGCGCATCGAGGGCCAGAGCTATCTCGCAGCGTTGGGCTCGCGAAAACGCCACTCGTGGCATCTGCTCGCCGTCGCGGAGTGTGGTGTCGTAAAAGCGGACGTGCATGGTCGTCGGGCGCCTCCTCCTTAAACCCTCGGGAGGATACAGCAGAATGGCCGCGGTGTGAGTTGGTAGCGGCAGTCGACAGGGTCGCCGATCAGAGACTGATCTGAAGGCGTCCCTCCATTATCAGGTGAATGAATCGCCCGCGGGAAGGGTCCTTCCCGAGCCCGTTCCCGTTGTCGTTACCGTTGCCGGGTATCGTTGGTTTTCGCAGCGATCGATTTGATCATCGAGGTTTGCATTGCAACGATGCGAAGTTATTGGTCCAACCCTTTTGCAATCAGCGTGTCAAGGGCGCTGCGCGGCCGTCGGTCACCCTGCTACCCTTTCCCCCCAAGGAGGACCCGCATGACGAAACGACTGCTCGCCATTCCCGGCGACGGCATCGGCCGAGAGGTCATGCCGGTCGCGATCAGCGTCGCCCGGATGCTCGCCCCCGAGTGGGAGATCGACAGCCTCGAAGCCGGCATCGAGCGTTTCGAGCGGGTCGGCAGCGCCTTCCCCGAGGATCTCCTCGCGCGGGCCGGGTTTGCCGATGGTGTGCTCTTCGGGTGTACCGGCACCCCGTCACCCCCGCCTCTGGGCTATGAGAGCCCGATCCTGACGCTGCGCGAAGGACTTGGCCTGGGAGTGAACATTCGCCACTGCCGGTCGATCGATGGACGCATCGACATCATGATGGTGCGTGACTGCTCGGAGGGGCTCTATTGCCGAAGGGAGAGGATCGACGGTGACTGTGCTGTTGCCGAGCACGTCGTGACCCGGGCTGCGGTCACGGCAATCTGCGATGCCGCCGCAGATCTTGCCGTCGGGCGGAAGGGCCGGGTGACGGTTGTTCACAAGGCGAATGTGCTGAAAGTTGTCGAAGGCAGCTTTCGGAGGTGGGCGATCGAGGCGCTCGAGGCGCGCGGTGTCAAGTGGGAGGAGGCACTTTCCGACGCCGCCGGCTACCACATCGTTCTCGACCCGGGACGCTACGACGTGATGGTCATGAACAGCCAGGTTGGGGATCTATTGTCGGACGTCGGGGCGGCGGTAGTTGGTGGACTCGGGCTCGTGCCGTCGCTCAGTCTGGGCACGGGAACGCCGCTTGCCGAGCCGATTCATGGCTCGGCGCCGGATCTTGTGGGCAGCGGTCGTGCGGACCCGATTGCCATTCTTGGGTCGTTGGCGCTTCTGCTCGGCCATCTTGGTCTGACCATCGAGGCGGGGCGTCTCGATCGCGCACTCCGTTGCCATCTCAAGGACCGTAGGTCCGAGCCGACCACCGAGGCGGTGGCGGAGGATGTCATGGGGCGCTTGTTGGTCATCTGATCTCAGTCCCCAAGCCTCGCCACGATTCGAGTTCCGTCGCTGCCTGTGATCTCGACTTCGATGGGCACCCGGCCCCAGCCGAGGGCCTCGTCGAGCGTCGTGCTGCGGCCGAGTAGACACTCCGCGACGGCCCAGGGCATCGTCGTTTCGATGCGCCCTCCGTCGTGGTCGTCGATACGAAGCTCGAGTCTGCCGCCCCGGCGTTTCGCATACAACGTTGAGTCCGAGCCGCGAATCGATGCGTGACCCTTCGATGTGCGTTCGAGCTTTTCGAATACGTTACGCAGGGGTGGGTCGAGGTCTCCGTCGCACTCGAGATCAGAGTCCAGGGCATTTTCGAGCATGCCGCGTACCACGGAATCCGAGATCGTCAGCTCGGTCGAGCCACCGCCGTACGCCAAGGTCACGGTGTTTGATTTTTTGCTACTGGAGCACGCGAGCTGGGCGCATGAAATCAAGACGACCAGAGACCCGAACAAGAAAAACCGTCGCATATCGATCCCTCCGCTGAAAAGAACGTGTGACAGTGTGACAAGGTTCGGGATTTGTCTTGTCTTTGCGGCCTCGTCGCCGCTGCGGAGAACGAGAAAGCGCCCCCGGTGGGACGTGCCGGGCATAGCATTGTGTGCCGCGCGAAACGGTGACGGGACGCGAATCAGCACAATGCC
>CAZCEX010000184.1:0-8070 GCA_964497785.1 uncultured Thermoanaerobaculia bacterium
GCCAGGAAATAGCCAATACCTGGTTAACCTGAGCGAAGGGGATAGGTATGTTCCGACCTACTCAGCGAACCAGGCGTTGGGCGCGATCTGAGCAGCTCGCGCGAAGTGCTCGCGAGCCTGAAGGCTATCACCGGAGGTCTCGAGAGTTTTGCCGTAGACCCACTCCGCGACCGGAACCCAGATGAAGTACTCGTAGTGCTCTCGTCCGCGGGTTCTGAGCTGGTGGAGAGCATCCTTCGCCAGCACCGATGCTTCTTCGGTGCGATCCAGTCGGAGCAATGCCATGGCCTGGAGCAGGTGTGCCGGTTGGCTGATCTCGGGATCGTTGGCGAGGATTTCCGCCTCCTCGAAGATGACAACGGGGTCGGCGCCGCGTTCGAACCGCGCCCACGGTTCGATCACTCTCACCGGTCGATAGTAGCCGCCCGCATCGGACCCCGGGCCGAGATCGTTCCAGCGGCCTGCGAAGAAAGCCGCGAGGTTTTCCAGCGGTCTGTAGTGAAAGTCCTTCAAGGCGGCTCCCGAGTAGCTCGTCCAGAACCGCTGGGCCTCTTCGAGCCGGGAGGTGTTGCCGTGAAGCGCAGCGTCAAGGGTGAGGAAGAGCATCGCATCGTAGGGGTTGCGACCGACTGTCCTCGCCACCATTGATCTGCGCAGAGCTTCGCGGCCCGCTTCCCGATCACCGGCGATGAGCAGGTACTCGCCGAGGCGCAGCCATGGATCGATGAGTTCCGGATCACGTTGAGTGGTTGCTTGTAGATGGAGGATTGCCCCCTGGTGATCGCCAGCGCGGGCCAGTGATCGGGCAAAGAGAAGGTCAACAGCGAGCCGGGATCCCGGCTCCCTGAGCACTGTGTTGAATGAAACTCTCAGCTTTTCGAGCTCTCGGATGGCCACATCGGGCTGGGCCGTTGCGTCACGGCAGAGGGCGATCACCTGCTGCCAGAAGGCCTTGCGATCGACGCGTTCGACACGGTCTGAGTCGTGCACGAGCGTACTGTCGAGGCGCAGGGTCATGGGGCCTGTCGGCAGTTGCAGGTCGATGGTGTCGAGGCCGATATCCGTGATGGAAAGGCGGCCGGAGTGCGACCCCAGGGCGAAGTAGGTGTGCTGGATTCGATCGATGTCGTGGGGTAGCAGATCAGGTGACACCAAGGTCCTCCCGGGCTCTACCACCGCCACGATGTTCTGGTAACCGACTGTATTGTTGACGCCGGTCGCGACGAGCTCTGGTTCGCCGTCTCCATCGGTGTCGCCGACAGCGACGTTGAAGACCCTTCCCGAGTTGATCAGCAGGGGTTGAATCGTGCCGCCTCTATGACCCCACCAGACGCCGACGATGCTCGGGTACCACTCGGGGTGGCTGGCGCTCCATATGAGATCAGAACGGCCGTCTCCGTCGAGATCTTCGGCGAACATCGTTCCGACCAGGAGGCTCGTGGACACATCGGGGTACCACCGCCGCATCGGGCCGGGATCCACCGAGAATCGGTTCGCTTCGCTCCCGTCGGCCGCCAGCACTACGATCACAGCAGTAGTGCTTCTGGATTCGGGATCGATGGACCGAAGGGCGACCGCTGCCTCCATCCCGGACGAGGCGGCGAGGTCTGCCACGATCGTTGTGGTGATGGGTTGGTCGAATGTCCGTCGCCACAGCTCGGCGCCTTCAGCGTCGATGCCGATGATGTCGCTGCCCTCCACCACGGCGCTCGTGAGCTGCGGCCGGAGTTGATCGTAGGCGGCCCAACCCGTGATGACGACGGTGGTTGTTACCGCCGCCACGGCGGCTCGCCTCCGCCACAGGCGCCAGCGGGGAGCACGGCGGCGCCGAAAAGCAACCAGTGCGGCGCCTCCGTCGCGCCATCGGTCGCGCGGTTTCTTTTCCAAAAGCCGGGCAACGAAGGCCGCCAGCCACCGTGGGCAGTCGGCCCGCTTGGACCGAACTGGCGGAGCTGTTGACCCAAGGTGGTGGTTGGCGATCTGGAACTCCGAAGAACCGGTAAATGGCTTCGATCCGCAAAGGAGCTCGTAGAGGGTCGCGCCGAGGGAATAGAGGTCGGCAGGCGGCGCCGGCGTCTCGCCCTGGAGCTGCTCAGGGCTCATGTAGTCCGGCGTTCCGAGGGCGAGCCCGGAACGGGTCATGTCGTTGGTTCGGTCAAGCTGGCGCACCAGGCCGAGGTCGCCGAGCTTGAAGCGACCCGAGTGGTCGCGCATGAGGTTTGACGGTTTGACGTCGCGGTGAACGATGTCCCGTTCGTGCAGGTAGGCGAGAGCCTGGAGTATATGATCTGCGATAACGATGACCTGATCGACCGGCATGGGGCCGTCGTGCAGCAGCTCCTTGACCGAGCCGCCCGGCAGCCATTCCATGACGAGGATCAGGCGGTCGGGCTGCTCGATCAGATCGAAGATGCGAATCAAGTTCGGGTGATCGAGATCGCGACCCACCCTTGCTTCCTGCACCGTGCGTTCCCGCGCCTCGAGGTCGATGGCCTTGAGGGCGACGCGCTGGTCGAGCGTGCGGTCCTCGGCCAGCCAGACCGAGCCCTGACCGCCTCGCCCCAGCAGCTTCACCAGCGTGAACCTCTCCGGGACGTCGAACGGTCGTAGGGGCTGATCTTCGGCCGGCCGCGAGAACGTGGCCGTTACGGAGTCGTCGGGGGCAAAAACCATCTACTCAACCAGGCAGGATTCTACCCTGGGAGTGTGCTTTCATGTGACCGCTTGCCTACTCGAACATCGCGCGCAGGTGGTCGGCCGATGGCGTGGGCTGCTCGCCGCAGAGATCGATATAGGCCTTCCAGTCCGACTGGCCGGGTCCGAACTCGGCGTCTGAGGTGGCCTGGTCGATACGCGACATGTAGGCGAGGAAGGCACCGGCGCCTTCACCGAGTTCCCCCGAGCCCTGGTCGCACGGGTCCCAGGTCACTGTTGTGGGATCGATCACGACCTCGACTCGCCCGGGTGTC
Organism: uncultured Thermoanaerobaculia bacterium; assembly: GCA_964497785.1. Classification (GTDB taxonomy): domain Bacteria; phylum Acidobacteriota; class Thermoanaerobaculia; order Thermoanaerobaculales; family Sulfomarinibacteraceae; genus CAZCEX01. The sequence continues at coordinate 2,970 of CAZCEX010000184.1, forward strand.
GACAGTGACCCGACGCCGAGTTGACCGAGGCTCCATTGCGACATGGAAAAAGCCGGTACGTCTTTTCGCACAGAGCTGATCTCTGCGCCGTTGGCGGCATAGGTCGTGATCAGAAAACTGCGGGCTGACAACGACAGGTTGACCACGCCGACATTGGAGCGCACCGAGCTGTCGAATCGCGCGCCCGGGAGAACGAGCCGACCCGGGGCGATCATCAGCCCGAGCAGATTCGAAACGACGCCTTGGCCGTAGGTCGCGCTGGGGTCGGCGTTGTTGAAGATGCGGGTGGTTGCGGTCAACCGGGCGTAGTCCTCTTCCCCGCCATCACGCAGCTCGGCGAGCAGGACCAGCGTGCCTTTGGTATCGCCCTGGGCCGGGAACCAGGTTCCCAGCACGTCGTCGACGGTCATCGTCTGGCCTTCGGTCAGGATGAAGGTTTCGATCGGCACGAACGGCGGCAGGTTGGGTCTGTTCTCCTTGAAGAACATGGCGGTCACGTCGATGACGCCGTCGCTGACATTCGACATCGAGAGCGAGGTCACCCAATCCGTACCGGCGGCGCCACCGGTTTTGGCGATCACCGGTACGACGTGGACCGGGCTTGCGAGTTGGGCAGAGCAGGGGAGAGCACATGCCAGGAGAACGGCGGGGACGAGAGCAGCGAAACGAGTAGTCATGACGATTCCTCCAACGACCGGGCGTCGCTGGGAGTTTACTCGACCAAGGCGCGCCGGGTTTGGGTATCATTACTTCGGGAGGGGGCTTCAATGGACACAGTGTTGCTCGCACAGATTCAGTTCGGGGTAACGACGGTCTATCACTTTTTCTTCGTACCCTTGACGCTCGGCTTGTCGGTGATGGTCGCCATCATGGAGACCATTTACGTCAAGACGGGCAATGAGCTGTGGAAGAAGGCCACCAAGTTCTGGGGCAAGCTCTTCCTGATCAACTTCGCGATGGGTGTGGTGACCGGCCTCGTGCAGGAGTTCCAGTTCGGCATGAACTGGTCGGAGTACTCCCGATTCATGGGCGACATCTTCGGTGCGCCTCTGGCCATTGAGGCGCTGCTCGCTTTTTACATCGAGTCGGTTTTCATCGGGGTCTGGATTTTCGGCTGGGACAAGCTGTCGCCGCGTCTGCACATGGTGGCGGCGTGGTTGGTGGCCATTGGGTCCAACCTGTCGGCCCTCTGGATTCTGGTCGCCAACTCGTTCATGCAGCAGCCGGTCGGGTATGTGTTGCGCAACGGCCGTGCGGAGATGAACGATTTCTTTGCCTTGCTCGGCAACGGCCACGTCTGGGTGCAATGGCCGCACGTCTTCGCGGGCGCCCTGGCGACGGCTGGGTTCTTTGTCGCAGGAATTGCGGCCTGGCACCTCTTGCGCCGCTCCGAGGATCTCGAGGTCTTCCGGCGGTCCTTCCGTCTCGGTGTCGTCTTCGCCCTCGCCGGCAGCATTCTGGTGACGTTGGTCGGCCACTCCCAGGCCCAATACATGATGAAGATTCAGCCCATGAAGATGGCTGCAGCCGAAGCTCTGTGGGAGAGCGAGGATCCTGCGGCCATGTCGCTCTTCACCATTGGCAACGAGCAGGAACGCCGCGACGTGTGGGCCGTGAAGATGCCCGGACTGCTGTCCTTTCTCGCATACAACCGCTTTACTGGAGAGGTCAAAGGGATCCGAAACCTCCAGGAGGAGTACGAGTTGACCTACGGACCCGGCGATTACGTGCCTCCTGTCGCCATCTCCTACTGGACCTTTCGCATCATGGCGGGGGCCGGCATGGTGATGCTGCTGCTCGGTCTGTGGGCCTTGCGGGTGGTCATGAAGGACGCCAGCCTCGAGTCTCCCCGACTGCTCAAGCTCATGTTGTGGGCGATCGCCCTGCCCTACATCGCCAACTCGACCGGTTGGATCTTCACCGAGGTCGGGCGTCAACCGTGGATCGTATTCGGCCTCCAAAAGACGGTTGATGCGGTGTCGCCCAACGTCTCCGCCGGGGCGGTGCTGTTCTCCCTCATCACCTTCACCCTGTTGTACGGCTTCCTCGCGGTGGTCGATGTCTATCTCTTGAAAAAATATGCGAAGGCCGGGATTGCCGCCATCGCTGAAGGTCACTAGGAAGGGAGGCGATCATGGATTTGAATACCGTCTGGTTCGTGCTCATTTCTGTTCTGTTCATCGGTTTCTTCTTCCTGGAGGGCTTTGATTACGGGGTAGGCATTCTGTTGCCCTTCATAGGCAAGAACGATCGCGAACGCCGGGTCGTGATCAATACGATCGGTCCGGTATGGGACGGAAACGAGGTCTGGATGATCACCGCGGGGGGCGCTGCCTTCGCGGCTTTTCCGCACTTCTATGCGACGCTTTTCTCGGGTTTTTATCTGGCCATGGTCTTGATGCTTGTGGCTTTGATCTTCCGCGGCGTCGCATTTGAGTTCCGCTCCAAGGATGAACGCCCTGGGTGGCGCACTTTCTGGGACTGGGCGATTTTTGGCGGTTCTTTCGTTCCGGCGCTCCTGTGGGGCGTGGCCATGTCGAACCTGATCCGGGGTGTGCCGATCGACGAGTCGATGACCTACGTCGGAGGGTTCTTCAACCTGCTGAACCCCTTTGCTCTGGTCGGCGGTCTGGCGGCAGTCGCGGTCTTCAGCCTGCACGGCGCTCTCTTTCTGACTCTGAAGACCGGAGGTGGGCTCGAAGATCGAGCGCGCGCCTTTGCCACCAGACTCTGGCTGCCCGCTGCCGTTCTGCTGGCCGTATACGTGAGTCTGTATGTGATCGCCACCGACGTCATCGAGCATGTCGGCTACAACCCCGGCGTGGTGCCCTTCATTGCGGTGGTTTCGATCCTGCTCGTGCGGTACTTCCTCAGCCGTCGAGCCGACGGCTGGGCCTTCATCATGACCTCGCTCGCCATCGTCTTCGCCACGGTGACCCTGTTCGTCGGCCTCTTCCCGCGCCTCATGGTGTCGTCCCTCAACCCGGAGTGGAGCCTGACCATCTACAACGCCTCTTCGAGCCCATATACGCTCAAGGTCATGACCATCGTCGCCCTGACTCTGGTGCCGTTCATTCTCGTCTACCAGGGCTGGACCTACTGGATATTCCGCCAGCGGCTGACCGTGGATTCGTCCCTCGAGTACTGATGCACGGCAGCAGCCGAAGGCTGGGAAAAAATGCGGGTGAAGACTGTGCACCTGAATCAGGTTGATCGTGAAACACGACCAGAAGGCCATATAGGGCATTTGAAACGCCAAGACGCAAAGACGCAAAGTATTTATTAAGAAGTTTTTATGTCCTGTCTTCGCGTCTTCGCGTTTCGACAACATGCCGCTGCGGTAGGTGTCGCCCTGACTTGTAGGGATACCCTTGATGCGGGTTGATTGGAGTTGAGTGAATTGCGATTCCTGGATCGCCGCCTCCTCGAGTTGGCCGCGCGCCATCAAATACTCCTGGTAGTGGTGATCATCATCGGGGGGCTCGGCGGCCTGTGGGCCGTCGTTCAGGCGGTCCTGATGGCGACGATTGTCGATTCCGTTTTCCTCGGCGGTGCGGGTTTCGAAGGCGTCAGGAGCCTGGTCTTGTTGTTGGCCGCAGTAGTCGTGGGCCGTGCACTGTTCGTTGCTGCAGAACGGATGCTGGCTCGCCGGCTCGCCGACCGGATCACCGAAGGTCTGCGAAGTCGGGTCGTCGAATACCTGTGTCGCCTCGGGCCGGTGGCCGCCGGAGGGCAGAGGACCGGTGAAATCCGCACCGTCTTGACGGAAGGGCTCGAGGACATCCATGGCTGGTTCGAGGATTTTCTGCCCCAGGTCGCTCTGTCGGCCCTGGTCCCGCTCATCGTTGCGGTGATGGTGCTCGGGTTGGACAGCTTCTCTGCGATCGTCCTGCTCGTGACCGCACCGCTGATACCGGTGTTCATGATCTTGATCGGCAATCTCGCCGAGCACCGCTCTCGACGACAGTTGGTGGCCCTCGGCCGACTCGGCGCCCACCTCCTGGACCTGATCCAGGGGCTGCCGGCGCTGGCGCTAATGGGTCGGGCGAGCGTGCAGGCCGAGGCGGCTGGGCGCATCACCGACGAACTGCGGCGGAAGACCATGAGCACCCTACGCCTGGCTTTTCTCTCGGCCCTCGCCCTCGAGCTTCTGTCGACGCTTTCAACGGCGGTGGTGGCGGTGGAGGTCGGTCTGCGTCTGCTCTATGGGCGGTTGGAGTTTGCCCCGGCATTTGCGGTACTGCTGCTCGCCCCCGAGTTCTACCTGCCACTGCGCCTGCTTGGGCAACGCTTCCACGCGGGCCTGGCAGGGGTTGTTGCGGCCGACCGTTTGTTCCAGATACTCGAGACGCAACCACCCCCCCAGGTCGACGTCGGCTCGCGGGCCGGTGCGATGCCCATGCCCGACCGTCCAGCGCTCACCGCCGAGCGGGTGAGCGTTCGTTACCCGGGGTCGCCCGGCGCCGACCCACAGCTGGTCCTCCGTGACCTCGACTTCGAACTCAGACCCGGCGAGACCGTAGCCCTGGTCGGCCACTCCGGCGCCGGCAAGAGCACGGTCCTGAATCTTCTGCTGCGATTCCTCGAACCCGAGTCGGGCCGGGTCGCTGCTGACGGGGTCGATGCCGCATTGATTGTCCCGAGCGCCTGGAGGGCACGGATCAGCTGGGTTCCTCAGCGGCCTTGGCTCATGACCGGAACGGTGTTCGAAAACCTCCGGATGGGTAACCCTCAAGCCTCGGATGATTCCCTTCGCGAGGCCATTCACATGGCTTGCGCGGACGATTTCGTCAATTCACTTCCTCTGGGGTGGGATACGCCTATCGGGGAGCGAGGGGCGCGCCTGTCGGGTGGTCAGGCCCAACGCCTGGCCCTGGCTCGGGCCTTTTTGAAGAACACCTCAATCATTCTCCTCGACGAACCCGCCGCCGGCCTGGATGCACGCACCATCGCCGAGATCGACGACAGCATCGACCGCCTGCTTCGCGGGCGCTCCGCCCTCGTCGTCGCCCATCGGCTGGCAACCGTGGAGCGGGCCGATCGAGTGCTGGTTCTCGAAGCAGGCACACTCGTCGACCAGGGCACGCCATCGGAGATCCTC
>CAZCEX010000185.1:0-8025 GCA_964497785.1 uncultured Thermoanaerobaculia bacterium
CCACCAACCACCTCGACGATCTGTCGGTGGCGTGGCTCGAGCGCCACCTCAAGGAGTACCCGGGCACCGTCATCGCCGTCACCCACGACCGCTACTTCCTCGACAACGTCGCCGGCTGGATCCTCGAGCTCGACCGCGGCCACGGCATTCCATGGAGAGGCAACTACACATCCTGGCTCGAGCAGAAGGAAGCAAGATTGCGGCAGGAGGAGCGCGGCGAAAGCCGACGGCAGAAGACCCTCGAGCGCGAGCTGGAGTGGATCCGAATGGCCCCTCGCGCCCGCCACGCCAAGGGCAAGGCCCGGCTCAACGCCTACCAGGATCTGCTCTCGCAGGAGCCCGAGAAGATGGTTCGTGAGATGCAGATCTGGATTCCGCCTGGGCCGCGCCTCGGCGACGTCGTCATCGAAGCCACGGGCCTCACCAAGGCGTATGACGACAAGCTGTTGTTCGAAGACCTGGAGTTTTCGATTCCCCCCGCCGCGGTGGTCGGCATCGTCGGTGGCAATGGCGTTGGCAAGACCACCTTGTTTGAAATCATCACCGGCAAGGTCGAACCGGACGGCGGTACCTTGAGATTGGGGGAGACGGTCAAGCTCGGCTATGTCGACCAGAGCCGGTCGACCCTCGATCCAGACAAGACGGTGTGGGAAGTCATCTCCGGTGGTTCGGACTCGATCTGGCTCGGCCGGGCCGAGGTCAATTCAAGGGCCTACGTCGGACGCTTCAACCTCACGGGCGCCGACCAGCAGAAACCGGTTCATCTGCTCTCAGGCGGTGAGCGCAATCGGGTGCACCTGGCTCAGATGCTCAAAGAACAGTCGAATGTGCTGATGCTCGACGAGCCGACCAACGACCTCGACGTCAATACCCTGCGCGCCCTCGAAGAAGCGATCCTCCAATTCGCAGGCTGCGTATTGGTGATCTCCCACGATCGCTGGTTCCTCGATCGCATCGCTACCCACATCCTGGCCTTTGAAGGCGACTCCCACGTCGAGTGGTTCCCGGGCCCCTACAGCGACTACGTCGCCGACCGCCGAAAACGCCTTGGTGATGTCGCTGACCGGCCCCATCGTGTGACCTATCGGAAGCTGACGCGTTAGGATCGCGTAGGGCATAGGCCTGGACGGCGGAGTTGCTTTAGCGGCGTTGGTGCCTCTGCCCCACGCGCTCCTCTGGATGTGCTGCGCGCATCTCGGAACGTGTTGCTCGGCTGCCTAACCGTTCTGCGCCGGGGTCTGCCCGGCCCTGGTACACACAGGGCTTCAGCCCACAATCGATCTTCCTGCCAAGCCGTCAGGCCAACGAAGCAGCGCCAGCGGCAACGGGATCGTGGGCAACCCGAAGATCGTGCCGAAGCTTCGGGAACGAGTGAGCACCACCCCGTTACCGTATTTTCGAATCTGCTTGAGCTCGCTCGGGCGCGCCTGCTCGGACCACTTCACCTCAACGGGCCAGAAGCTGCCTTCGGCCACATAGGCCACGTCGACTTCGCCGGCGGCCTTGATGTAGTAGGTGGGAAAGTACCTCGCACAGTGGGTGGCCACGCAGGCCTCCGCGAGTCGGGCCGAGACCTCGGGATCCCGCACTGCCGTCGAGATCTGTTCCGAGAACGGTTCGCCAACTGGATTCAACCAAGACCGCACAGCATGGTAGATGAATGGATCGGAGAACATCACCTTCCGGGCCTTTTTGGGGGCGCCCGTGAGCCGGTCCTCGATCAACGCCGGCTGCACGAAGACGGCGTCCATCAACGACAGGAGCTCCATATAGTCGGCAACTGTCTTGGGGTGATCGATGGAGAGATCCCGGGCGAGCGAGTTCCAGCTGATCTGGCCTCCCGTACGACGAATGACGGCGCCAAGAATCTCGCGGAGGTACCCTTCCCTCCTCCCACGTTTGGCGAAGTCGCCGCGGATCCAGTCGGCGTAGGTCGCGAGTGTCGCGGCTCGGATCCCTCCCTGGCCGGCCATGTCGTTGATGGCCGTCAGGTAGCCACCGTGCACGAGGTAGCGCTCGAAAGCCTCGAACACCGGCTCGAGCTCATCCGGGCCCGGCCGGCGATCCGCCACCACAAGATCGTCCGCAGCTCCCGCCCCCAACTCAAGGTTGAATGTCTCGCGGAACGAAAGCGGGCGCAGGTGGAAATCGACAACATCCTCTGCTCCCCGTCGGCCGGGGAACGTGGCCTTTGCTTCCGACATGAGGGCGAGGTCCGACCCCGTGATCATCAGGCTGGTACGCTCCAGCAGGCCGGCGTCGGCCGCATACTTTACGCCACGATCCCAATCCCTGATGTAGGTGACCTCGTCCAGAATCACCCGCCGCGGTTCGTTTGTTATGATCCCTTGATCAGATACACATTAACCGTTGTTTCCTGTTTGTCGTTGGCCCTGCTCGTTTCGGCCTCGTGTAACCATAGAAAGACCGGCGACGCAGGCGCCAGCGTGAAGAGCACCGATCTCCGTGTGAGCGAAGGCGACTTTGGCCCCATGCTCGGCGAAAAAATTGTGATCAAGGTCCCCGGCCCCGGCAAATACGTGGCCTCGTATCAATTCTCCATGCACAGGTACCCGACAAGGGAGATATACATTTCCAGCTCTATCAGGGGTCACTCGAGGCTGGAGCTCATGACCGACGGCTCCGCAACTGCGTGCTTTGCCGTGAAGAAGAATGTGCATTCTTCAGAGAGCAGGTACTCGTCATACGATGGGAAAGACCATTACAACGACAGGGAATCTCGCGCGCTGATCGGCGCCGGGGGAAAGTGGTTAACAAACGACAACCGGGTGCGGGTCGTTCTTGACAGAACTTGGAGACATTCCTGTGAGTTGGTCGATGAAGACCGGGTTTCGGACGAAGCCATGGAGCTTGACTGCATACTCATCGAGAAGAACGATCGCCTCCCTGTGACGACATTGGCCTGCAAACTGGAAGAACCTGACTATTACGTCGACGAGATTTCAATGAATACGGCCGATTCACCGCGATCGGGACCATTCGCCTACCGGAACGAGTCCATGGACGGTATGAGTATTGAGCGGGGGAACCCATGGATCCTCATGGGCGCGGAGCCCGGGCTTCACGTGAAGTCGGAGGATGGCAGGCGGGCGATATTCCCCGGGGTCACCTTCACCGTCGGGGCCGCTGCATTCCTGGAGGAGCACTTCATCCCGAAACCGTTTGCAGCGGATTGACACCGAGCTTGTACACACCAGGTGCGTCCCATGGGAGCGAGTCGATGAGAGGGGGGCGGTAGCTCTTGGGAACGCCTGGAGTGGTATGAACGGGATGCTGACGCCGCAAGCTCGGCAAGATCAACGACACAATTTGATAACGATTATGATTTCGAGCACGAGACCTGCCTGTTGTGTGTGCTCACCGAAAGCAGCGAAGCGTGGGCACTGGAAAAAGTCCAGTACGAAGTGGGCAAGGTCGATCATATTTCAGTGCTCCTGATGCAGGCGCGGGTCGTCGCCTCGCGAAGTGCCCTTGTGGGCATCCGCAACGACCAGCTCATCAACCGGGTCAATCTGCACCTCGCACTCGCGGGGAGCTTCGAAGAAAGCGAAGGGAAACGAGTCGTCGAGGGGGCGGTCAAGGAGTGAGAGGTCCCCGGGGAAACATTCAAAAGACACAAGTTAGTGCAGTTTGAGGGGTCCTTCGCAAGCCTCCAATGACACACCGAACCTCTCAGTGATCAGTTAGGTGCAACTTCTGGCTCAAGTGCAGGGATCCTTCGCGCGGCGCTCCTAATGACCTCGAAGTGAATGCCCTCAATCGCGGGCGAGGACGCCCGCGCTACAACAAAGGAGCAATTGTGGCGCGGGCGTCTCGCCCGCGGTTTCCGATCCATGTCAAACCGTGAGTCACCGCCGGAGCCGGGGGGGCGGCGCTCAGGATGACACCCATTTCTTCGTGGTTGAGATCTCCGTTTTGTCGACCCTGCCACAGATCCCTTTCTGAAAGCTCAAGCGGTACAATGTTGCCGTGGGCAGTCGAGAGTCGGCAAATGCGGCGATGAGCCGGTATACATGGGATCAATGCGAGACCATCGAGGTGGACTGATGGATCGAAAGCCCGAAGTCCGGGTTTTCTCATCCTTCGAGGAGGAGAACGCAGCAAATCACCGGCGATACGCCGAAATGAGCCCAGAGGAGAGGTTGCGTGAGTTCGCGGTTCTCCAGGCAAGGGTGTGGGGCGATCGTTGGACTTCGATTCCGATGGTGAAGACGGCTTCTTGGGAACGCCTGGACTGGTGATTGAAGGATGCAGTTTACCGCTGATATGCAGGACCTCCTGAGGCTGCTCGAAAAACACGGGGTCCAGTACGTGCTCGTCGGCGGTTTCGCTGTCAATTACTACGGGTACGTCAGAACGACTCAAGATATCGATATCCTGGTGAACCCTTCACCTGAGAATGCAAAGCGGGTCATGACCACGCTGTCTGATTTTGGGTTTGGTGGTGCGGGTATCCCTCGGACTCTGTTTGAGCGTGAAGGAAGCGCGGTTCACCTCGGAAACGAGCCGAATCGCATCGACATCCTGACTGGGCTCAAGGGGTTGAGCAATCGTACGATCTTTGCCGGTGCTCAAATAGTTGATGTCGACGGAATTGCCGTCAGAATCATCTCGTTCGAACATTTGGTGGAGGTCAAGCGCCGTTCCGATCGGCCTCGCGACCTCGCTGACGCCGACGAACTCGTCAAGATCCACAGCGCACGGTGAGATCGTCTCCCGACGGCTGTCAGGCCTTCGAGGGGATGACGAAGATGATTCGATGACGATGACGATGACGAGCACGATGACGAGCACGATGAGGGTTTGGAAGGCCATCTCCTTACGATCACGAACATCATCTCCTCGTTGTCATCGCCGCAATGAGCGGTCCGCGAGCACCGTCCGCGCTCAAGACTGTTGACCGATGGACCTTAAAACCATGTAAAATAGGAATCGGAGTTTCTAAAATGCATGGTTATATCCCACGAAAAGCGGAGAGCGCGCTTTTGAAAGCGCTTGGCAGATCCCCGGCGGTGGCGATTCTCGGACCGCGGCAGTGTGGCAAGTCGACCCTGGCGCGGGAGTTCTTGAGCGATAGGGACTCCGTCATCCTCGACCTTCAGGATCGTGCCGACCTCAACAAGCTGACTGAGCCGGAACTTTATTTTGATCAACACCGGTCCCGGCTCATTTGCCTTGACGAAATCCAACGGCTGCCGGAATTCTTCCCGATATTGCGTTCCGAGATCGATCGTGACTGTCGCCCGGGTCGTTTCCTCATCCTGGGCTCCGCCTCGCGTGACCTGATCAGGCAGACGAACGAGACGCTTGCCGGGCGCATTGCCTACCTCGATCTCACTCCTTTCCTGATCAGCGAGGTTGAAGCCGTAGGTGATTGGCAAACACATTGGCTACGAGGAGGGTTCCCGGACAGTTTCCTCGCGACGGATGATGAGATGAGCTTCGATTGGCGACTCGATTTTGTTCGCACGTTTTTGGAGCGCGAAATACCGTCTCTTGGGTTCGCGATCCCCGCGCCGATAATTGAGAGGCTCTGGCGTCTTTTGGCTCACTGCCATGGGCAGACACTGAACTACAGCAAGCTTGCCGGCGCCGCGGACCTGGCGGTGCCCACGCTGAAGAAGTACCTGGGGATTCTCGAGCAGACATACATGGTGCGGCTGCTCAGACCGCTCGAAACGAACCTCAAGAAGCGGCTCGTGAAATCCCCCAAGGTCTACCTGAGAGACCCGGGAGTCCTGCACACACTCCTGGATATCGAAACCTTCGACGAGTTGCTTTCACATCCTGTAAACGGTCCGTCGTGGGAGGGGTACGCGATAGAGAACATTGTTGCCGCGATGCCGCGATACAGACCATCGTTCGTTCGTACTTCGAACGGTAGCGAGATCGACCTGGTGATGGAACGCGGAAACAAGCGCGAGGTCTTCGAGTTCAAACTCTCGAAATCGCCGCGACTTTCGCGAGGGTTCCACGAACTCGTCAGAGACCTCGAGCCGGTGAAAGCATGGCTCATCGCGCCGGTCGACGAGGCCTACGACATCAGTAGCATGGTGACCGTGGCCGGCCCTGGATATTCTTTCGGGGGTTGAGTTCGAGCAGTCGGTGCCTCAGTCGTAACCTATGGGCGTGTTACCCTGCGCGGGTATGAAGATCTTCGTCGCTGCCCTTGCCTGAGGAGTGATGCTCCGGCCGGCCCTTTTTCTGAGGCTGGCAGACATCACAGATTCCTGTCCCCATAACCCAGGATACAGACCCGGGCGCGTTGCGGCGTGCCCAACAAACCTCAGGAGATACAGAGAACAATGAACTCGTTTGGCTGGAACAAAGATTTCGACGATTTTTTTCAAACTTACGCAAACAATAGCCTTGAACCTGCCCGTGTGATTCACGCCGACCGCAACGCCCTCACAATCGCCACCGCTCGCGATGAATGTCGCGCAGTGGTGGCTGGACGTCTTGACTGCGAAGGACCGGCCGGACATCCCGTCGCGGGCGACTGGGTCGCGGTGGACCGAAAAGCAGATACCGCGGTGGTGCGCGCAATCCTCCCTCGCCGCGGCGAGCTGACCCGCCGTCGGCCGGGTGGCGCCGAACGTGCCCAGTGCGTGGCTGCGAACGTCGATCTTGTTCTGATCGTCGAGGCGGTCGACCGCGGACCGAATGTGCGACGCATCGAACGCGGTGTGTCACTCGCCTTCGCGGGCGGCGCGACTCCGTTCATCGTGCTCACCAAGGCTGACCTCAGCGAAGACGTGGTCAAGGACATCGCACGGGCCACCGCGGCGGCGCCGTTCTCCGAGATCGTGGCAGTCAGCGCTGCGACCGGCGACGGGATGCCAGATCTCGAACGAAGCCTGGGCGCCGGCCTCACGGCCGTATTGCTCGGACCATCTGGCGCTGGAAAATCAACCCTGGCAAACAGACTGCTCGGCGAGGAGCGCCTCGCTGTCGGCGAGGTCCGCGACGGTGATCACAAGGGCCGCCACACCACAACCCGCTCGGCGCTCGTTCGGCTTCCGTCGGGCGCCTGCCTCATCGACACCCCCGGCATCCGGGAGCTCGGCCTGTGGCTCGCGGTGGAAGACATCGACGCAGCTTTTGCAGATGTTGATGCTTTTGCCGAGAGCTGCCGATTCCGCGACTGCCGGCACCTCGACGAGCCCGGCTGTGCAGTCGCGCGGGCGGTGGTGGCCGGCGATCTCGAGGCGGCCCGCCTCGAGGGTTATCACAAGTTGCGCTGCGAGGCCGAGCAGCACGAGGTCAGGCGCGACGCCTCCAAGGCCCACGAGCAGAGGGCGAAGGACAGGAGCTTCGCCAAAATGTGCCGCGCCGAGCTCAGACGTAAGGGAGTGAAATAGCACGGGCGTCAGCGGCTAACTCTTCGGGCTCGACGAGAGAAATGTAGGCACGTCCTTCAGGGCGTGCACAATGCTTCTCCGGTGCTCGTCCAGAGCTTCGCTTCCACTCTTGGTCAGTGCGTAAACCGTACGTGGGATCTTCCCGACGAAGGCTTTCTCGACCATGACGTACCCGTGCTCTTCGAGCTTCGCCATATGCGAAGAGAGATTTCCTTTGCTCAGGCCCGTTTCGTCGAGCAGGTAGACGAAGTCGGCTCGTTCGACCAGCGCGAGCAGTACGAGGACCGCCAGACGAGCCGGTTCGTGAACTACCCGGTCGAGGGTTACCAGGCGCCGGATCGGGTGTTCAGAATCAGACATCGCCATTCTCCTCTGGATCGCGAACAGGGTGGGTGCGCAAGAAATAGAGGTAGAGCACAGATCCCGTGATGAGAGATACGAGGCCCATCGATACGAAGAAGATTTGCAGGTTGAGGTATCGACCTTCGATAGGGGCGATGACGAGGGCGGTAGCAAGCGTGATGCCGATGACAAAGAGCACGGTGTAACGCCGGAGTCCGGTTTTGCCGGCTGCGTAAGACAGGCCTCCACCGAAGAGCACGGCTGCAATCAGAGGGGACACCCTGCGGATGGCATCGGGAGG
>CAZCEX010000186.1:0-7845 GCA_964497785.1 uncultured Thermoanaerobaculia bacterium
GGTCTGCGACGGGATCGACGTTGTTTTCTCCTCGATCGGAATCACACGGCAAAGGGATGGCTTGACCTTCCGCGACGTCGACTACCAGGGAAACAAAAACCTCCTCGAAGCCGCTCTCCGAGCCGGTGTGAAGAAGTTTGTCTACGTGTCGGTCTTCAATGGTCACAGCCTCAGGCATCTGGACATCGTCAAAGCGCACGAGGACTTCGTAGACGAACTGCGCGCCTCGGGGATCGATTATTCCGTGCTGCGACCGACCGGCTACTTCTCGGATATGGGTGAGATCCTCGACATGGCCCGTAAAGGAAGAGTGTGGCTTATCGGTTCCGGGAAATGCAACGTCAACCCCATCCACGGGGCGGACTTGGCGGCCAGGTGTGTCGATGCCGTTGAAGGCGATGACAAAGAAATCGAGGTCGGAGGGCCGCAGACCATGAACTGGAACGAGGTGGCTACTCTCGCATTCGAGGTGCTGGGCAAGCCGGTGAAGCTGACGCGGATTCCCGAGTGGCTGATGTGGTCGGTGGTTCGCCTGGTTCGTGTTGTCAACCGGCACCAGGGCGAGCTGCTGGCATTCTTCACAACCATGGCGACCACGGATGTCGTGGCCCCTGCATCCGGGTCCTACACCCTGGAGGCGCACTTCCGCCAGCTCGGAGACCATTCATGAACCGGCTCGAGATCATCCACCTCAGGACCGCCGGGAAGTCGTTCGCCTCCCTGGCGAGGTAGATCCGCGGGGCGATCGGGTCGGAAGTCGACGGCACCGGAGGCGTCACGGTCTACCGCAGGAGCGGGCTCGACACGGACGTGGCGGTCCACATCAACGGTCCCGGGAGGGGCGAAACAGCAAGCCCAAGCGCTCTCGGCTTGCACCTTGCGTCTGCCCTGAGCGCCTACGGCCTCGTCGAACACACAGTGTGGGGGGAGCTGACATGAGACGCGACAAGCCGAGCACCACCGCGCGCAAGGTGGCCCTGTACCTGATCCAGGAAGATCTCGGTGATAGAAGGCTGGCGGATGTGCTCGCCGGCATCGAATCCTGGGACGGCACAGCACGGAGCGTCGTCATTGCGGAAGGTCTGACTCAGTACCTGACGCCAGCCGCCGTGCGGGATCTCTTTGTGCAGTGCGGCGCGGTTGCTGCCGCCGGCAGTCGAATCGTGTTCACCTATGTCGGCACTGGCGACGACGACCGGCCGGACGTCGGCCGTTGGACAGGGCTCACCCTCTGGCGCCGCGAGCCGCTGGTCTTCAGCAAACTGTTCGGCTCTCGTGCTGGAGAGGTCAGATTCGGCCTGCACGCCCGGGAAGTCGGCCCTGAGCTATTGGAGATGGCCGAGGAGTTTGCCGAACTCAAGGCCGAGGCCGGGATGGAGACCCCAAACCTGGATGCGCTGCTCGCCTGCGTTCCGCGCTAGTGACCGGAAAGGAGACTACGAAAATGACGCACCCGAATTGCCACGAAACTGTGGTTGTCACAGGATCATCGACGGGGATCGGCAAGGCGATCACGCTCGCACTCGACGCCGAGGGTTTTCAGGTGTTCGCTGGTGTACGGAAGCAGGGCGACGGCGTCGCTTTGAGCCGAGAGGCCTCGCCCAGGCTCAAGCCGCTTCATCTCGACGTGACCAACGAGTCGTCGATCACGGCCGCGGTCGAGGTCGTCAGGACAGCAAACAACGGTGCGGTCCATGGCCTGGTCAACAACAACGAGGTCAACGCCTGAACAAGAAAGGCAGGGTTCAACATGTCATTCCTCGACTCATCCCTCCCCATCGCCACCTGCAACGCAAGGGACTGCTCCGGATGCGCGGCGGCCGACCACATCCACTGCCATTTTCGCCCGGCAGAATTGGCCCATTTCCTCCTGATCTGCATACCGACTTTCTTGATAGGCGGCTTTGCCGTGCTGAGCGCCGGATGGGCACCATTCCTCATCTGGCTGGCGGCGATCTTCGGCTTCTTCGGCTTGGTAGAGATCAGGGTCATGTGCTCGCACTGCCCTCATTACGCCGAGGAGGGATCGACCCTGAAGTGCTGGGCCAACCACGGCTCTCCCAAGCCGTGGAAATACCGGCCCGGCCCGATGTCGACCGCTGAGACGGTCGTGTTCTTCGGAGGCATCGTCGCCGTGTGGGGATATCCATTGGCCTTCTTCATCCTCGGCGGGCTGTGGCTGCTCCTTGGACTCTACCTTCTGCTCACAGCAGGCTTTTTCATGACCCTGAAGATGTTCCTCTGCACTCAGTGCATGAACTTCGCGTGTCCGCTGAACGGCGTCCCGGATCCGGTCCGCGTCAAGTTCTTCGAGTGCAACCCAGTGGTTGCCGACGCCTGGAACCACAATTCAAAGGCCTGAGCAGGCTGCAAGACCCTACTATGGGCGGGTCGGATATTGGAGAAGTCGATGCAAAGCACGATCGTCGAACATCTCGAACGAGAGGCGACCAACTCAATACGGCAAAAACTGGCGTGGTCAGAGCTGCGGTCCGGTGCACGAAGACGAAGTGGAGGACCTAAGGAATGAAGACGTTCGTGGACATCGTGAACCGCGCACCGCAGCCCGCTCCCTGGTCCGAGGGAGACAACATTCCGTGGAATGCCCCGGACTTCAGTGAACGAATGCTCGCCGAGCACCTCAGCCAGGAGCATGACCTCGCCAGTCGCAAGAGCGCGACTATCGACGAGCATGTCGACTGGATCTTCTCCACGGTTCTCGAAGGTCGGCCGGGCAGGCTTCTGGACCTCGGCTGCGGCCCGGGGTTGTACGTCCATCGCCTGTCGGCCAGAGGCTGTAAGTGCACCGGAATGGATTTTTCGCCGGCCTCGATTCGCCACGCCAAGGAGACCGCCGCTGCCAACAAGCTGACGTGCCGCCTCATCCATGCCGATCTGAGGAACGAGGCATTCGGCGAGGGATTCGACCTGGTCATGATGATCTACGGGCAGTTCAACGTCTTTCCGAGGGACCGGGCCATGGAGATCCTGAAGAAGGCGTACGCCGCGCTCGAGCCCGGAGGACGCCTGCTGCTGGAGCTTCAGGCCGCCGAGCAGATCCAGAAAGGCGGCGAGGCCTCCCCGAGCTGGTACTCCGCGGCATCGGGACTGTTCTCCGACAAACCGCACCTCGTGCTCCAGGAGAATTTCTGGGATGAGGAGGCTGCAACGTCGACCACCCGCTTCATGGTCATCGACGCCTCAACCGGTGCGGTGAGCAGTTACGCCTTGAGCAACGAAGCCTACACCGAAGACGAGCTCGACGACGTCCTACGTGCGGCGGGATTTGCCGAAGTGCAGAGATTCCCGTCGCTGAACGGGAGGGCGTGCGCTGAGGAGGCGGACCTGCCCGTCGTGGTCGCCCGTCGTCCAGGGAAGTCATCATGACCCGCCTCCTGACATACCCGGGCCATGAACTCCTCTTGCCGAACATCGTGCGTGCTGACAACTGCGATCTCTTCGATGCTGATGGCACGCGATACGTGGACCTCGAGTCCGGAGTGTGGTGTACGCCGCTCGGGCACTCCCATCCGAGGATAATCAAGGTTCTTTGTGGACAGGTCGCACGAATCGCCCACACCGGCTTCAACTACTCGAGCCGGATCGTCGAAGAGGCAGCGGCAGAGGTGCTGTCCGTTCTGGGCATGGAGGACGGCAGGTGCGCCTTCCTGTGCTCGGGCAGTGAGGCGGTCGAGTTCGCAGTACGGGCCGCTCGCATGGTGAGCACACGATCGCTGTTTCTGACAATGGCCGACTCCTACTTCGGAGCCTACGGTGCGGCAAGCCAGCGTCACGACCACGAGTGGTTCTGCTTTGACTGGTCGAGTTGTGCCGCGTGCCCCGACTCCATGTGCTGCGATGCGCAGTGCGAGCGCTGGGCTTCGATGCCTCTCGACCGTATCGCTGCGTTTGTCTTCGAGCCCGGGAGCTCGTCGGGGAACGTGCGCTTCCCTCCGAGGAAGCTGATCGAGAGCATCGCCCATGCGCTTCGAGAGACCGACGGCCTGATCGTGGTCAACGAGGTCACCACCGGGATCGGCAGGACCGGGCGCTGGTTCGGCTATCAGCACTACGAGATTCAGGCGGATATCGTGGCGCTGGGCAAAGGCATCGGCAACGGCTACCCGGTCAGCGTGTGCGCTCTCGCCGAGCGCACGCTCCAGCGTCTCGGCGACCGACCGGTGCCTTGGGCCCAATCTCATCAGAATGATCCGCTCGGCGCTGCTGTGGCGCGGGAGGTCGTGCGCACCATCGAGGACGAGAACCTGATCGAGAGAAGCAAACACGTCGCGGAGAACCTGCACGCAGGGCTCCAGGCCATCAAATCACGAAGTGAGGTCATCAAAGAAATCCGTGCCCGGGGGCTGATGCTTGCCATAGAGCTGAAGGACGATGCGGCGCACTCGCTGACCACGACTACGCATCGAGAGCTCGCAAGACGGGGATTCTTCGTCGCCCGCAGGCCGACTGCGGCCGTGCTGCGACTCGATCCCGCCCTGACCGTGCCCGGCAGAGACATCGACGACTTCATGACGGCTCTGGACGAGATCCTGGGAACCGAGGCCATGACATGCGACTGACTGAGAGCGCTGGGAGTTCCGCCGCTCGATCTGATCATCGTTGATGCCGGCGCGGCCGGTGCGATTTGGAGCAACGATGGATATCGAACGAGCCTTGGGCGTTCAGGAGCTTCGAATGCGGGCTCTGGAACACACCCGAAAGGCATTTGCGCTACTGCCCGCACTCGACCGACCACGGATCCTGGACATCGGCTGCGGCCAGGGGGTGCAGGCCATGGAGCTTGCCAGGTTGGGCGGGGGTGAGGTGGTTGGCATCGACATCGACGAGACAGTGCTGACCCAATTCCATAAGCGTCTCGAGCGGTCGGATGTCTCCAGTCGAGTGACAGTTCACAGGTGCTCGCTCTTCGATTCGGGGCTGGCTGCCGAGAGCTTCGATGTCCTCTGGGAAGAGGGCGTGCTGCATCTGCTCGAACCGGCGAGCAGCTTCGCCGCGTGTCATCGCCTCCTGAGACCTCGGGGTTTTCTGGTGATGCATGAGACGCTCGACTGGTTCCAGGCAGCGAGGCAGAGGCTGCCCGAATCGGGATTGCAATTTTTGGATCGGCATCTGCTGCCGAGGCACTTCTGGTGGACCGAGTATGGGGCGCCGCTCGAGAGACGGGTTCGGGCGTTTCGAGAGTCCCACGGCGATGCCGCGGGATCACCGGATCTGACCCGCTACGCCAACGAGGCCGCCATGATCAAGGCGGATCCGGATCAGTTCGATTGCGGGTTCTTCATTCTTCAAAAACGAGAGTGACCCAGTGGTCCAACAAAGAACTTGGTTGCCTCGGGTTATCCCGTTTTTCGGCGTTCTCCAGCTCATCAGCCAGGTCCCCCATACCACGATGCTCCAGACCAGACTGGCCTAGGGTGGGCACCGCCGCCGTTCAGGTCGCTTCCATTCGTCGATGTTTCCTGCACTGAGGTCGTGACGGTTGCTTTCGACTGAAATACGGCTCCGAGAAACCGTGGCTTACAAAACTCAAGAACTGCAGGATGTCGGCCTGCGGTTCGCTCACTTGATCGAGTCGAGCTGGAATACATGAGCCCTGGGAGGAGGAAGGAAATGGCAGAGGATGTCGGCCATAAAATTCTTGACAATGTTAACGCTTGGGGTTAATATTCTCTTGAATACGGGATTGCATGGAAATTACGTTCAGATCCTCAAAGCTCCGGAAGAACTGCACCCAAACCAAGGCAATCATGAAGACCTATGGCCCCGAACGGAGCAAGATCCTGAAGCGTCGCCTTTTTCAGCTTCAGGCAGCCCCGAATTTGGCGACCATGAAAACGCTGCCGGGGAACTGTCATGAGCTGTCCAGTGACCGGAAGGGGACCCTCGCGATCGCTCTCGACGGCCCCTACGGATTGATCTTCGAACCTGCGGAGGATCCTCCTCCAACGCTCGAAGATGGCGGCCTTGATTGGGATGCTGTAACCGTCATCCGCATCCTGGAAGTGGAGAACTACCATGAGTAGGACAGCCACAAATGAATTCGAACCGGACTTTGTTTCTCTGCCCGGCGAGACCCTCCAGGAAGTGCTGGACGAGAGGAAAATCTCGCAGGCAAACTTGGCCGAACGGACGGGTAGGCCGAAGAAGACCATCAATGAAATCGTGCAGGGTAAGGCGGCAATCACTCCCGAAACGGCATTGCAGCTGGAACGAGTGCTCGGAATCCCGGCAGGGTTTTGGAACAACCTCGAGCGAAATTACCGGGAAAACCTCGCGCGAATCGAAGAACGAGACCGTTTGCTCTCACACGTTGACTGGCTCGATCGGGTGCCGTGTGGGCCGATGATCAAGAAAGGCTGGATCAAGAAGTGCTCTGACAAGGTCGAACAGCTCAGAGAAGTCCTCAACTTCTTTGGGGTCGCTTCGCCGAGTCGGTGGGAGGAGGTGATCGGAGTGCCAGTTGCTGCGTTTCGTGTATCGCCGGCGTTCGAGATCGATAAGGGGGCGCTCACAGCTTGGCTCCGCAAGGGAGAGATTGAAGCTCAGCACGTTCACTGTCGACCATTTGACAAGGATGGATTCCGCCAAGTTCTATCGGAGGTAAGATCGCTGACGGAGCGCCCTCTCAACACAGTGTTCCCGGATTTGCAGAGGAGTTGTGCGAAGGCTGGTGTAGCTGTTGTCGTTGTACCAGAGCTGCCAAAGACGAGGGCGAACGGCGCTACCCAATGGCTCTCGAAAGACAAGGCTCTGATCCAGCTTAGTTTTCGTTACAAACGGGAAGATGTGCTCTGGTTTACGTTTTTCCACGAAGCCGGGCACGTTTTGCTGCACGGAAAGCGCCAAGTGTTTGTTGACTCAGGGAAGTTCACTGGTGAGGTAGAGGAGGAGCAGGCCAATCGATTTGCAGCGGATCTGTTGATCCCTCGACAACCACTGCGAGGATTCATCGCTGAGAGCGCCTTTTCTGAACCAGATGTTGCTCGTTTCGCGCGTGACGTGGGTATTGATCCTGGCATCGTCGTCGGCCGTCTCCAGAACGACAGGATCATCAAACACAGTTATCTTATCGGCCTTCGTCGGGCGATCGACACAGAGGCGTTTGCTCAGGCAGTTCAGGTCCAGAGCTACCCATAAACCGAATGCCAGATGTCCCCAAGAAACCGAAAATGGGAAGAAAACGATTCCGCACCACCCGATACGACGAGCCGAGACCCGAGGGAGATGACTGGGTCGAGTGGGGAGGGGAGCTTGTGTGGGCTGCCGGCTTCACGTCGGGAGGCGTGCCGTACGATCTGACCATCGTCACCAGGGGGGTGCGGAGGCCTTTTCAATTGGCAGACGGTCTCGATAGGGTGCTTGCCGCCTACCATGAGGAGGGAGGAACAACGCTGACGAAGACCGATGTCCACCTTCACGAGCTGTGTCTTCTGGGTGGTTACTACCTGGCCGCCCTTCAAGGCGACCATCCCCATCCACCCGAACAGGTGCTTCAGCACATGCAAGGTCTCCTGAGGCGAGCTGAAGCGGACGTCGGTCGAGGCTGATCGGGCTACGGACGAGACCGCCGGCATCCGTGCCATATTCCTAGGGTGAGCGATTCTTCTGGATGAGATGTGCCACGATCGAAATGCAGGGCACCAGTGAGAATCGCTCGCCTTAGGATATTCAACAACCGACATGGGGCAGGGCGGCCAAGGGCACATCCGGACGCACGCAAGACAAAGAAAACGCTGCCAAACCGGCAGCGAGTTCGAATTCTTACTGTTTGGTGGAGCCGAACGGGATCGAACCGTCGACCTCTTGAATGCCATTCAAGCGCTC
>CAZCEX010000187.1:0-7827 GCA_964497785.1 uncultured Thermoanaerobaculia bacterium
GCCGCTCCCCCCTCCTATGCTACGCTCCGCGCAGCCCACGACCGGAGGACGAGAGATGGACCTGAAGCCCATGGAGATGTCGCAGGCCCGCACGATCACAGACCGTATCCGCAAAGAAATCGGCGTCGGTCTCGTCGGCCAAACCGAACTCGTCGACGGGCTCCTTCAGGCCCTGCTCGCCAACGGTCACGTACTCATCGAAGGCGTTCCCGGCCTCGCGAAAACGCGCTCGGTGCATCTCCTGGCGGGGTGTTGCGGAACAACATTCCGACGCATCCAGTTCACTCCCGACCTGCTGCCGGCCGACATCATCGGCACCCAGATCTACAACCAGGTGAGCCGCGAGTTTGAGACCCGCAGGGGGCCCGTCTTCGCAACTTTCGTGCTCGCGGACGAGATCAACCGGGCGGCGCCCAAGGTGCAGTCCGCCCTCCTCGAGGCGATGCAGGAGCGGCAGGTGACGATCGGGGACGAGAGCCTGCCCCTACCGCGTCCCTTCCTCGTCTTCGCAACCCAGAACCCGGTCGAACAGGAGGGCACCTATCCGTTGCCGGAGGCACAAGTCGACCGATTCTTGATCAAGATCACCGTCTCCTACCCGTCGAAAGAGGAGGAGCGCCGCGTCGTCCGCCAGGTCATGAACGAGGTCGAGATCCCGAAAGTCGAAGCGGTGACGGACGCCGCCACTCTTCTCCAGCTGCAGCGGACCGTGCACAACATCTTCGTCGAGGACCGGATCATCAACTACGCCACCGACCTCGTTTTCGCCACCCGCAACCCCGGCGACGTCGGTCTCGAGCCCGAAGGCGTCATCGAGCTCGGCGCTTCGCCACGAGCCTCCTTGGCTCTGGTCCAGGTGGCCCGCGCCCGCGCTTTGATCGAAGGCCGCGACGCCGTGATCCCCGAGGACGTCAAGGCTGCGGCCGTGAACGTATTGCGTCACCGCATCCTGCTCACCTACCACGCCGACGCTGAAGGCGTCACAGCCGAGCAGCTCATCGACCACATACTCGGCGCCGTCAAGGTTCCCTGAAGGCATGAACCAGGAAACCCGGGACCTGTTGCGCGAGGTCCGCACCCTCGAGCTCGTGGCACGAAGAAACGTATCCTCGGCCCTGACCGGCAACTACCGAACGACGATCATCGGCCGCGGCCTCGACTTCCACGAAGCACGGCGCTATGTCCAGGGCGAGTCAGTGCGTCTGATCGACTGGAAGATCACGGCACGACTCGGCGAGCCTCACGTCAAGACCTTCGTCGAAGAACGGCAACGCGAGATCATGATAGCCCTCGACGTGAGCCCGTCGATGTTCACCGGCTGGCAGACGTTGTCGAAGATCGAGGCCGCGGTCGAGTTGGCCGCAACCCTCGCGGTGTCCGCCGAGGCCGTCGGCGATCGCATCGGCTTCGTCACTTTCGCAGACCGAGCTTTAGAGGTCGCTCCTCCCTTGGCGGGCAAAAAGCACCTCTTCCGGACACTGAAGGCGTTCGTCCAGGCGCTCGACGGCAACAACGCACCCGGTCGGGTTTCGGACCCGCGGGAGGCCTTTCACGCCATCCAGGCATGGCGCGGGCGTCGCTTCGTAGTCTTCGTCGTCTCCGACTTCATCGACCTCGACGTGCCGCAGGATCTCGCCTATATCGGGCGGCGCCACGACGTCTCCCTGCTGCATATCTATGATCCCTTCGAGTACGCCCGTTCGAATGATGTTCGCCTCAACATCCAGTCTCCGGAGGGCGATCGAAATCAAACCACTTTGAAGCCCGGCGACATGGGCCGCTTCGACGAACGCATCGGTCCGCTGCAACAGGAAGCCGGTCGCAACAGAGTGGCTCTGTCGTCCTTTTCGACGGCCGTCCCCCTGGGGCCGCCGTTGGCACGCTTCTTCAGACGCAGGCGCGGTGAGGCGAGGGGGTGAAGCCACTGCCCCACCCGCCGCTGGGCTCGCTGCACATCTTTCCGCCGGGGATGATGCTGGCAGCTCTCCTCATGTTTCTCCTCTGCCTCGCCCTGCTGCTCGCATGGTGGTTGTGGCGGCGACGGCGGCGCCTGCGGTCGGCCCCCACACCACCGAAAGGGATCGGCGCCAAAGGCACTGGCGGGGGCAGCGCCTTCGCACAGCTCGTAAAAACCATCCGCGACGAACACCTCAACCGCAAGACCTATCGCGAAGGTTGCCACGCCCTGTCCGCAGCGACGAAGACCCACCTCGAACGATCGTCCGGCAACGACGCCGAGGAGATGACCGTCGACGAGATCGCCTCCTGGGTGAATGAGCCCGACCTCACGGCCTTCTTCACCCGCCTCCGCCGTCATCAGTTCGGCAAACGCCCACCCAACCGCGACGACTTCAAGAAGATGTGCCGTGAAGCCCCGCGCGTCGTCAGTAGCCGCCCACCTCGCGACGGGAAGACATGATGGTGACCTTCGCCAGCCCCGGCGTGTTGAGCCTGTTGATCCTGCTTGTGCCGTATGCCGTCATTCGACATCGTCTGGTGCGCGCTTCCGCCATTGCTTTCTCTCCGGCTCAGATCGCACGCGGATCGCACTGGCGGCGTGCCCTTCACACCCTGCAGATTCCGGCCGAGCTGATTGTTCTCGCCCTGGCCTTCGTCGCCGTGGCCGGTCCCGGTCGTTCTGACACCATCGAGACCTACTCGGAGAAGGGCCTCGACGTGGCGCTGGTGCTCGACATCTCCGCCAGCATGCAGGCGGCGGACTTCCCTCCCACCCGGTTAGAAGCCCTCAAGCACCTCACAACCGATTTCCTGCAGCGTGCCGGAGGCAACCGGGTCGCCATCCACGCCTTCGCCGGCCTCACCTTCACTCAGTCTCCTCTGACCACCGATCGCACAACGCTGGCCGCGCTCGTCGACGGGCTGAGCTACGAATCCCTCGACCACACCAAGACCGGCGGCACCGCCATCGGCGATGCCCTTCTCGGGGCCGGCGATACGCTGCACGCAGCCCGCATCGAAGGCCGGGATCAGGTCGTCATCCTGATCTCTGACGGCGAGAGCAACAGCGGCGTCGACCCGCTGCTCGCGGCCCGTTATCTCCACGATCGATCCGTCAGACTGCATATCATCGGCCTCGGCGGGCCCGACCCGGTCGAGGTCTCGGTATATGGTCGACCATTCATCAATACCAACGACGAGGTCCTGAAGACCTCGCTCGACGATACCCAGCTCAGAGCCATCGCCGAGGCGGCCGGCGGCCGTTACTCCCTGGCGCCGGACCTCGAAGTCCTGACGACGATCTTCAACGACCTGGCCCGCCTCGAACGCACCCCGATCGAGGTCGAGCGCTTCGCCGTACGCACCTCCTGGGGGCCCCGCATCGCGGGCGTGACTCTCTGTCTCTTCGCCGTCTGGCTCTGGATGAGCGCTTTCGAGCTGCGCAGGCCTCTCAGATGATCAACATGAGCCACCCACTCGTCCTGGTCTTCGCGATCCCGTGGGCTGTTTTCAGCATATTCCTCCTCCGCAGGCAGCTCACTTCCCTGCGGTGGCTCACCCAGAGGATCAACCCCCGTTTCATCGCTGACCTCACACGATCGACAGGCCGGTCGCTGACGGCACAGGTCATTCTGCTCTTCACTGCGGGTCTGCTGCTCATCGTTGCAGCGGCTGGTCCGTGGACGACGGGCGAAGCCGATGCCGAACCAGGGACCGACCGATCGGCCGTCATCCTTCTGATCGACGCATCCCTGAGCATGGGGGCGGACGATGCTGGCGAGCACCCGGAGGACGGCCGCCCGTTCAGCTCCCGCTTCGAGCTCGCCCAGGCGCTCTGCCTCGAGCTCGTCGAGGCGCTGCCCGAAGCCGACATCGCCCTCGTCTCATTCAGCGGGGCGGCAGTCGTGCACTCACCCCCCACCTCCGATCACCACGCCCTGAGGACGGTGCTGAATACGATGCGCCGTCACTACTACTCGACGAGCATGGGCAGCCGGTTCTCGAGCGCCTTCGACGCCGTGATTCGTTTGACCGCTCAGGGAAAAATCGCAAGCGACGTCATCCTGCTCTCAGACGGCGAAATCTCGGCGCCCGATGACTACGAGGACGGACTCGAAATCCTTGCTGACCGCGGCATCCCGGTGCACACCGTCGCCGTAGGGTCGCGCGAGTGGCAGGGCATGAACGTTTTTGTTCTCTCAGATGTTGTCGCCGGCGTCGACGAACCACGCATCGCGTCCGAGTTCCGAACTCGGCGCGAAGACAAGGCCCTCCGGGCGATGTCCCGCAAGACCGGGGGCGGCGTTTTCGTCGTCGAGCACGGCGACTGGGCCAGCGACATCCTGCCTAGATTGCGGGCCGACGTTTCGGTAGCGGGCATTGCTCATGCGCGGCAACGGAAAGATCTGAGCCGCTACCCGATCGCAGCCTTTGTCCTGCTCTTTCTCATCGAGACCTTGATTCTCGCACCGCGCAGCCGGCGAACGGCGGTACGGACGACCTCCCCGTGGAGCCGACATGCCGGAAGCATCGTGGCGCTGCTGTTCGCATGCGGGTTCACAACCGGTTGCGATGTCCCCGCAGCCCGCGCCCACCGGCTCAACGAGAAGGGCATTCGCCACCAAACCAGGGACGAACATGCGCAGGCTGCGCCACTGTTCGAACGCAGCGCAGGATTCCACTTCAGGGAGCAAATCCCGATCTTCAATCTGGGCAACTCGGCCCTGACCACCGGCGACGTCTCCTCGGCTCACGACGCCTTCGAAAGGTCCATCCGGCTCGCCCCTCGTTTTGCCGAGGCCTACTTCAACGACGGCCACACCTTGCACCAGTGGGGACAACGTGAGATCGACCCGTCCGGATGCACGCTCGACCGCACACGCGACCTCTGGCAGCAGGCCATCCGACGATTCGAGCAGGCAGCAGAGCACGCAGGCCACAGGAGCCGGCTCGGCGCCGCGGCGCTCGACAACGCCGCCTTCATCCGCGCCGCCCTGGAGGAACTCGAACGCCTGGCTGCCGAGTGTCCGGAGTCGCCCTCAGACTCGTCCAGCCCGCCGCCCGACGGCCAGGGGGAATCCTCCGGAGAGACCGGGCGAGAAGATCATCAACCCCCTACCGCCGACCTCACAGCCGAAGAGCAGGAGACGATCGCTCGAGAGCTCGAACGCATCCGCAGCGCCTCCGAAGGCGCCGCAACCTTTCGCCAGAGCCAACACATGCAGCTCGACCCCGAGACCGCGGCCGAGGCCACCGGCAAGAAGATCTGGTGGTAGGGCCTCGAAATTTTGGTCCGTTTTCTAGTGAATTTCTTCAGGACAGGAGCGCCCACGCGTATCGCCTATTCTTGCCCTTCGGGCTCCTGCCCTGAAGAAATTCAGATCACGTTGTGCTCATTTCTTTTCTGAATGCGAAGGTGGCAGACCCACACGAAATGCACGACCGCAAAGGCAATCACCGCCGCGAGCACGGTATCGCTGAGGAAGTGGGCGTGGCATACGATACGAGTGGCGGCGCACCCGCAGGCCAAAACGATCCACAGACCCGCCGCGGGGGGAAAAAGCCGGCACAGGACCCAAGCCGCTGCAAAAGCAACCATGGCGTGACCGGACGGCATGCCGAGGCCGGAGGTCGAGAACGGGTCTTCCAGGAACGGCCTCCAGACATACTCGCCCCCGGTCGCATCGGGCCGCAGCCGACGAATGAGCAGTTTGAGGACCTCGCTCAGACCGCCGGCGGCAAGAACCGAAACCGAAAGCTGCAAGGCTCTTTCCGCGGCCGGCGACACCAAGGAACCACCCCTCCTGTCGATGAGATAAATAGCGACTGCAACGACGAGCCACACGGGGAGGTAGCCGAGCGAGCGCAACGCCAGACACCAATCCTCGGAACACCCTGCCGGGGCGAGCTCGAGAGTCGCCTGCCACACGGGCGGGTCGAGCAGGCAGGCACCTCCAACAACGCCCAGGCTCACAACGGCAAATTTCAAGAACGAGCGGAGACCGGCTTTCATCGAGGGAGGACGCCACGTCGGGCAGTCGAAGTTTTCGCTATGATCATCTTGATTCCATTATCCCGCATTCTACCGGGCCGAATCGCGAGGGGGCAGCGACTTGAATCAGGGGTTTTCGAGGGGGTTGACGAAACCCGGGTGGTCATGGGGTCAATCGCCGCATCGTGCCGCCCTCCTCGTGGTGGTCATCTTGACGCTCGGCCGGGTCGTTTACTTGAACCTCGATCTCTTCCCTCTCTTCGGCGACGAGGCACAGTACTGGAGCTGGTCTCTGGCGCCCGCGTTCGGCTACTACTCGAAGCCGCCGATGGTGGCCTGGATCATCGCCGCGACGACGGCCCTGGCCGGCGCCGGCGAGCCCGCTGTCAAGCTGGCGTCGCCACTGGCCCATGCAGTGACCGCACTGATGATCTACCTCATCGGCTGCCACCTGGGCGGACGGCGGGTCGGAGTGTGGAGCTGCCTCCTCTACATCACGATGCCGGCCGTGAGCTACTCCTGCGCCATCATCTCCACCGATCCGCTTCTCCTGATGTTCTGGTCGATGGCATTGTACGGGTTCACCCAGGCGACTGAAGCCAACGACCGGCACGACGCCCGCCTCACCAATCGGGGAGCCCACGGAGGGAATTCTCCCCACCCCGTCAGGGGAGGCAAGATCCGCTGGTGGCTTCTCACTGGGTTTGGCCTCGGCCTCGCCCTCCTGTCCAAGTACACCGCGGTGGCCTTTGCCATTTCAGCGTTCCTGTACATCGCGACGACCTCTGGTCGACGCGCTCTGCTGCGTTCTCCCGGCCCATTCCTGGCCGTGGCCACCGCCCTGCTGATATTCAGTCCGAACCTCATGTGGAACGCCGAGCACGATTTTGTATCGCTGGTTCACGTCGGGGACAACGCTCACTGGACCGGAGACCTCTTCAATTTCGATCGCCTTGCCGAGTTCGTGCTCGCCCAGCTCGGGGTATTCGGCCCACTCCCCTTTGCCTGTCTGGTGGCCATGATCGTGCGATGGAAAAACCTCGTTCACCACCAAGCCGTAAATCTATTGCTGTGGTTTACGGCGCCCCTGCTGGCGGCCATCTGCATCCAGGCGCTGGTGTCGCGGGCATACGCCAACTGGGCGGCGCCGATTTATGTGGCGGCGTCCGTCGCCGTCGCCATCCGGCTGCTGGATCTGGGCAAGGAGCGTTGGCTTGCGGCCACCATCGCCGTGAACCTTGCCCTCGGCCTGGCTCTCGCGTCGTACGAGCCCCTGGTCCGTGGCCTCGATCTCCCGGTACCCGCACGCTTCGACCTCCTCAAACGGGTTCGCGGTTGGCCCGAAATGGGGCAAATGCTCGAGCGCCTGAGGCAGGAAAACCCGGGCACCCTCCTCCTCGTCGACGACCGCATGCTGATGGCGCAGTGCCTGTACTACGGCGCGGTACCCGTGAGCTCTGCCTACTCCTGGAACCCGAAGGGGCTCGTCCGGCACCACTACGACCTCGTCAGCGACATGAACGATGCGCTGGGACGAGATTTCCTCTTCGTCTCCGGCGCCCCCGATTTGCTCACCTTGAAAGACTGCTTCGCCGGCACGGTTACCCTTTCGCCGATCGACGTACGGACCCATCCCGATCGCACTCTCCATTTCTTTGTTTACCGGTTGAATCGATTCCGAGGCTACCAATGGTGCGACTGACTCTTCAATGATGTCGAGTTCCTCGACCGGAGTACGACTCCGAAGCCCACGATGTATTCGACAACATACCTATCCCCTTCGCTCAGGTGGAGCGCGACCAGCTCGAGTTCCGTTGTGGTCGCGGGCGCTGAAGCACCCGCCTACATTTTTAGAATCAGAGATATAGGTGTAGGCA
>CAZCEX010000188.1:0-7806 GCA_964497785.1 uncultured Thermoanaerobaculia bacterium
GGGTAATGGGCTGGCGCACGGTCGTCAGGGGCGGCCATGCGAACCGTGCCATCGGGGTGTCGTCGAAGCCCGCCACCGACAGACCGCCAGGGACGGCGATGCCTTGCTCATGGGCGGCGGTGAGCACCCCCATCGCCATGTGATCGTTGCTCGCAAAGATTGCTGTTGGTGGTTCCGAGAGGGCCAACAGGCGGCGGGAGGCCGCGTACCCCGACTCGAAGTTGTAGAGACCCTGCTCGATGAGCGTCGGGTCGTAGGCGATGCCCGCCGCTTCGATGGCCGACTGATAGCCGGCGAGCCGGTCGTGGCTGGAACCGTGGTTCGGTCGGCCCATGATGAAACCGATACGCCGTTGGTCTGTTTCTCAGGCTTGAGATTGCCCAGTCTCATAGATGAGACCGGCCGGGTTCGGTCGTTGTTGAATGAAAGGATACGAGGCCGCCACAGCAGCGTTCTTTGCGGTTTTTGGGAGAATGGCAGATTGGCACGTTTCTTGATATAGGAGATCGGCAGGAGGTTCGTTATGAAAGATCACAGAGCAAAATGTAGTGTGATGTTCTTGGCCCTGGTGGCATCGGTCGTTCTGGGCACGGCGGGAGTGGCGCAGGCTCAGACCATGTCTTTGGAACGACAGGCCGACGACCGGCCCACGGCATGGATGGGCGACGTTGTGAGCCAGGTGGAGCAGAGCGAGTACCATATCTCATGGCGAAACTCAGGCTCGATCCCAGGCGTCGAAGAGGGTTACTCCGCGCCGAACCGTGCCCAGGATCTCCGGTTCGTTTTCCTCGATGACGGGGTGCTGGCGACCAGCCGAGTCTCTCCGACGTGGGTCCTCGGTCTGCACCCTGCGAGCATTACCGTTGGCGGTCGCACGGCTTCGCTCGAAGGGGCCATGCCGACGGTCTCGGAAGATCAGGTGATCTACTATCTCGAAGGATCGACCCAGACCTTGGTCAACCGGCCTGGCGGGCTCGACTATACGCTTCAGGTCGATGATCCTTCTGGCGAAGGCGAGGTCATGACGGTGACCTTTGAACTCGGCGGTGACCTCGGCCACCGAGTTCACGGGACCGAGTTCGTCGAACTCACCCACGAAGGGTCGCCTGTCTTGCGCCTGGGGCCGGTGGTCGCACACGATGCTCTGGGTACGAAGCTCGCGGTGTCTCTCGCCCGCGGGCAGTCCGGTGAGCTCGAGATCGGTGTCGACGTAGAAGACGCGGTGTACCCGGTGAAGCTCGATGGGCAGCTGAAGAGCATCTCAACCTCGGCGGACTTCTTCATGAACGACACCATCGCTTATGCGCGAATGGGCGCCAGCCTGGCCACGGCCGGCGACGTCAACGGCGACGGTTACTCGGATGTGATTGTCGGTTTTCCAGGCTATGACGGTACCGCGGGCCAGGCGTGCGGCATGGTCCGGGTCTATCACGGCGGCCCTTCCGGCCCCGGCAGCCCTGCCTCGCCGAACTGGACGGTCGAGGGCACGCTCCCCGGATCCAAGTTCGGGCACAGCGTCGCCACCGCTGGTGATATCAATGCGGATGGCTACTCGGACATCATCATCGGCGCGCCGGGGCACGACGCCACCGGCAACAACAACGACTCGGGCGCAGTCTTCGTCTACCACGGCACGGCCTCGGGCGTGGGCGGCTCACCCGCGTGGTCTGAGCTGGATGGGGAGGCCGGCGGCCGCCAAGGCAGCTGTGTCGCCACGGCAGGCGACGTCAACGGCGACGGTTACTCGGACGTCATTTTCTCCGTTCCAGGTTACGACGACACGAGTCCCGACATGGGCCTTGTCTGGGTGTACGAGGGTGGCAGCTCGGGGCTCGGAATGTACTCCAGTTTCCACCCCATCGGCGATCAGGCGAACGCGTTCTTCGGTCACTCGGTCGCGACGGCCGGTGACGTCAACGGCGACGGGTACTCCGACGTTATGATCTCCGCCCCGTTGTACACCCATGGCGTCTATACATATACCGGCGAGGTGCGGGTGTACCCCGGGTCGAGTAGCGGCCCGAACTTCTCTACGTACACCTCAATCAGGCAGGACGTTAGTAACCGCCAACTCGGAATGCAGCTGAGCACCGCGGGGGATGTCAACGGCGATGGCTACGCGGATATTATCATCGGCTCGATAAAGAGCGATTATTATGAAGGGGCCGCATACCTCTACCGAGGCAGCGCGTCCGGTATCGACACCTTCTACACCTGGGCTGCGGAAGGTACGACCGCCTCTGAACGGCTCGGCATGAGCGTCGCCACGGCAGGCGACGTCAACGGCGACGGCTACGCGGACATCATCCTTGGGGCCTCCGGCGCGGGCGCCGGAGGCAGGGGGCAGGCGTACGTGTGGTTGGGCGGCAGTGGCGGGCTCGGCCCCAACGGAACCGCCGCCAACGCGTACTGGGTCGGTGACGCTGACCCTTCCAACGGAATCAGCTACGGTGAGACCGTGGCGACAGCGGGCGACGTCAACGGCGACGGTTACTCCGACATCCTGGTCGGGGACCCGGACAAGGGTGGCGACAACAACGGTGCCGTCTACGGTTTCTACGGAGGGCCCGACAACCTCTCGGACGCCCCCGGGTGGACGTACGACAGTTCGCAGCAGTCCGCTCAGGCCGGCGTGAGCGTTGCCACCGCGGGCGACGTCAACGGCGACGGTTACTCCGACTTCATCATCGGCGCGGAGTACTACGACTACACCTTCACGAACGAAGGGGCCGCTTTCGTCTGGTACGGACAGGATGGCGGACCGAGCTTTGCTGGCGCCAGCTGGTCGGTCTACGGCGGTCGTAACGACGCGCGGTTAGGCCACAGCGTCGCCACGGCCGGAGATGTCAACGGCGACGGCTACTCCGAGATCATCGTCGGTGCGCCGGGTTGGGCGAACGGCACTTACAAAGAAGGTGCTGTATTCGTATTCAACGGGGGCGCGTCCGGCCTCGTCGGGACGACGACCGCGACCGCGGCGTGGACCGCCGAGATCGGCGACGACTACGCCGAGTTCGGGTGGAGCGCGGGCACCGCCGGCGATGTCAACGGTGACGGTTATGCAGACGTCGTCATCGGGGCCCCTGGCGCCGGAGCGAACTCTCAAGGCAAAGCATTCGTCTGGCTTGGAAGCGCAACCGGTCTGGGCCCGGACGGAACCTCGGCAAACGCGGATTGGGATTGGTTGGGCACCACCGTTAACGGAATGTTCGGCCAGAGCGTCGGAACCGCCGGCGATGTCAACCGCGACTACTACTCCGACCTCATCGTCGGTGGCGACGAGGTGGCGGTGGTCTGGCACGGGTCGCCGGCAGGGCTCAGCTCATCGGCCTTCAACTGGAGTTACGCGTCCGCCGGGATCGACGACGACGACCTCGGCATCAGCGTCGGCACGGCGGGGGACACGAGTGGCGATGGCTACTCGGACGTCGTGGTCGGTGCGCCGAAGATGGACAGCGACATCTTCACCACCGACGACGGCGCCATGCTCGTCTTCTGCGGCGGCACCTCGGGTCTCGGCGCAGGACCGTGCTTCACCAACTACGGCGGAATGGACGGCGCCAACCTCGGCTCGTCCGTTGCCACAGCCGGGGACCTCAACGGCGACGGCTACTCGGACGTCGTGGCGGGCGCTCGACACTGGAGCCGGGATCAGGCATGGGAGGGCCAGGCCCGCGTATACTACGGCTCCTTCTTCGGTCTCTGGAGCCAGGACTGGGCGTACGAGAACAACCAGGCATACTCCTACCTCGGCCACGCGGTCGGCACCGCAGGCGATGTCAACGGCGACGGCTACGCCGATCTCCTGCTCGGGGCGCCCGGCTACCAGGCGACCTATACCGGCGAAGGCAGGGTGTCGATGTTCTACGGTAATGGCGAGCATGAAGCCGGCACCGGTGGGCGCAGCCGGAAGACCCAGCAGCTCAGCCCGACCGGGATGCCGGTCGCGCCTCAGGGCGTGTCGACTTCCGAGAATACAATCCGCCTGTACCACAGCCCCGCCGCGCCCTCGACAGGCCGCGGAAAGGTGCGCATGCAGAGCGAGGTCAAGGTGCTCAGTGATTACCTCAACGGGACGAATCTGCGAAATACGACCGTTTTCGACACCGGGACGACCGGCACCAGCGTCATCCAGGACTGGACTGGTTTGCTCGCAGGACGTGATTACCACTGGCGGGTCAGAGTGTTGCACTCGCCGGTGACCAACCCCTTCGACCCGCCTCGCGGCCCCTGGTTTCACATCAGCACCTTCGGGGAAAACGAAGCCCACTTCCAGGCGGATGGGGACAGCAATCCGCAGCAGGATCACATCTTTTCCGACGGTTTCGAGTCTGGGAATCTCGGCGGATGGGACTCCCACACGCCCTGACGGCGTCAACAGTGCTCTTTGATTTCTCGCCGCGGGCTCATGCCGAGTCCGCGGCGAGAGTCTTTTTTTGGCTCAGGACCAGGCGGAAGTATTGCCGGACTCGAACCCGTCCTGGAAGATCTCCAGGTCGTTGCAGATTCCGTCTCCGTCGCTGTCGCCGCTTGTATTGTCACCGAAACAGAGGTCGCAGACATCGCCGATGCCGTCCCCGTCCGCGTCCGCCTGGCCCGGGTTCTCATCGTCCGGGCAGTTGTCACCGAGGTTGCAAATTCCGTCGCCCTCCGTGTCGAGGCCGTCGTTGAGAGGATCGTAGTCGGGCAGGGGACCGAACCCATCCGTGCCGACCGAGCAGTCGTCGCAACTGTCGTTGTCACTGTCCCCGCACTCACCGGGGTCTCGCCAGTTCGTGCCGATCCCGTTCTCCGTGAGGTCGCTCACACCGTCGTTGTCGCTGTCCGTGTCGAGGGCGTCGATCGTGGAATCGCCATCCGTGTCGATGCGAAAGCCGCCGTTCGTCTCGGCGAAGTCGCCGATCAGGTCGTCGTCGGAGTCATCGTCCCCATCGCTCGTGCCGAGCTCGCAGTCCTCGGTGTAGGTGTTGATTTCGTCACTGTCGCCGTCACTGTCGGCGTCCGCCGCGACGATCTGGAATGGGCTCGACCGATTGGCTTCGAGCCAGGTGAATGTGTCGAGATAGGCTTGATTGCCCTTGCTGGAGCTGGTGAAGTTACCCCACGAACGAGCGTTGATATTGGGGTCGGCGCCACCAGCCCCATACACTCCGGAGTCGATGCCATCGGCCCCCGAAGACTCGAGACCGATCTGTGCATTCGGCATCGTCACCACGTCTTCCTGCACGGCTATGTCGTTCCAGTACATCGTCAGCGGCGATCTTGCCAAAGTGGCATCGACCAGGAACATACGCAGGCCCTCGAAACTCGTCTCGACGTCGTCGGAAACCAGGTGTGCTTCACCGACGACGAGATCGACGATACAGTCGTAGGCGCCGGGGAGGATCGCGTAACCGTCCCGGTCGACGCCGGTCCAGGGAACCTCGACGGGGTTGGACGACGTTGCCGTCCCATGCAACAGAAGGTCATCCCAGCCGCTGATGTCGAAGACCCCGTCGTCGTCGAGGTCGCACATGACGTGGTAGGTTCCGTCGATGGAGGCCAAAAAGGTGAACGATCCTGCTGAGGCGCCGGGGAGTATGACGCCCTCACAAGCGAGGGCTCCGGATGAAAAAGAGACCGGGGTGATCTGGGGCTGGAGCGTCGAGTAGGAGGCGTCTTCCGGAGGGTTGAGATATACAGCGTGCTGCCCTTCCGGCGGATCGACCGTGGACTGAGGCACGCTCGAGCACGCCGCGTCGCCGCCGACGCCGTCTGAGTTGACGCGAATGGTGTAGCTGAAGCCGGCATAGCCGTCGAAGAGCAGCTCGACGACCCCGTGAGTCAACGATTGCCCTGCCTCGACCTTGGCGAACAGACTCCCTGACAAGGCCTCTGCTGAGCCATAGCTGCCGGTATCGAAACTCCAAGCGTAGGAGTGCACGCGACCATAACCCGGCGTGGCCCCCTGCACCGCGATGTCCCACTCGGAATCCTGGTCGCTGTCCAACACAAGAACGTAGGCGCCGGATACCCCGGGAACAGAAACGATCGACCCGCTGCTGCCAATTGTGCCCACCAAGGTCAAGCCGTCCGGTTGGAAAACCGTGACCGAGCCCTGGCCGTTCCACTGAATGGACTCGGAGCCCGGGTTGATGATGTCGACGAGAATCTCCGTCTCGGCTTGTACGCCCATGTAATCACCGATGTCGATGGTTCCTTCGGCGCGCGCACGGCCGGCAAGGATCGTCGCGGCCAGGACGATGATGGCGATGGTGATCCACACAGGTCGATTGCTCACACGGGGTAGCGTCCAGGCATGCATCGAACCGTCCTTGCCCCGGGGCCGGCCCCCGGATGGTGTTGTACTCGTTGCTACCCGACGAGTGTGTCGCCGGAGATGCGCCGTGTCAAGGTGATCTCTCGTGGCTTCAGGCGCCTCGTCGCAGTATTGAGACTGGTGAATCTCACCGATGAGACGAAAAGGTCCTGGCGCTCGACCTCAGGGGGCTGAAAAGGGCTGGTGGGGCTCAACGAGGCGTAAGAAACCGGGCAGCCGTCGAGTGGCACGGATCTTGAAATAGGGATGTTCAGGAGGTTCGTCATGTTTGATCTGAACGCCCCAAACCGTTGTCTCGCAGTTGTGATTTTCGTAGCCCTGGTTTGTATGGTCTCGGGACCTGTCGAGTCCCAAAAGGTGCCGATGAAGGGCAAAACCGGCGATGAGTCTTCGACCTGGATGAAGGACGTCGTGCGCCACGTCGAGCAGAGCGAGTACCACATCTCGTGGCACTCCTCGGACGCCGTCCCGGGCATCGATGCGGGTTACATGGCGCCGAACCGGGCCCAGAACCTGCGTTTTGCCTTTCAGAATGACGGCATCCGGGTCACGAGCCGGGTCTCGCCGACCTGGGTGTTCGGTCTGCGCCCATCGAGCGTGACTGTCGGGAGCCGGTCCGTATCGTTCGACGCGGTGGCGCCGAGCACGTCGGAAAATCAGGCGACCTACTACCATGCCGGATCGTCCCTGACCATGAGCAACAGGCCGAGCGGCCTCGACTCCGTTCTTCGCATCGACGCTCCACCCGGAACCGGTGAAAGCCTGACGGTGGCCTTCGAGCTGGAGGGCGATCTCAGCCCCCGTATGCTGCGCTCCGATGTGATCGAACTCAGCCACGAAAATGAGCCCGTGCTGCGATTTGCATCCTTGACGGCGGTTGACGCCCTGGGGGCGAAGCTCCCGATATCGCTCGGACGAGCCGAGTCCGGTGGAATCGAGGTCGAGATTGTTATCTCTGGCGCCGCCTTCCCGGTCAGTTTTGGTGCAACCCTCAAGAGCATTTCCACGTCGGCGGATTTCACCTTTGACGAGGGCCTCGCCAACAACAACCTCGGCTACAGCATCGCGACGGCAGGCGATGTCAATGGCGACGGCTACTCCGACGTCATCGTCGGAATCCCCGGTTTTGACGGTGGTTCAGGTATCGACACCGGCAAGGTCCAGGTGTACCACGGTGGGCCCAACGGCCTCGGATCACCGGCCCTCAAGAGTTGGACAATTGTCGGCCCGAGGGGTGGAACCCGATTCGGCAATAGCGTCGCAACAGCCGGTGACGTCAACGGTGACGGTTACTCGGACGTCATCATCGGTGGCCCTGGTTATGACGTCGGTCCTGGAGAGACCGACGAAGGCATCGTCTTTGCCTTCTTCGGTTCGGCGAACGGGCTGAGCACCTCATACGACTGGTACCGGGAAGGCGATCAATCGGGCTCAGCTTTGGGGGCGTGTGTCGCGACGGCAGGCGACGTCGACGGTGACGGTTACTC
>CAZCEX010000189.1:0-7768 GCA_964497785.1 uncultured Thermoanaerobaculia bacterium
CTGATTCCAAGGGACTCCCGGCAACGTTGTGAAGTTGTGAAGGGTGGAACCCTTTACGCTTTAACCCTTTCTTTGCGAAGCCGTCAGCGAAGATGAGATCGGGGTTCTCGATCAGTGTGATCGTGTGCGCCGTCGATCATCAACCGTCGCAGGCGACGGTTACGCCGCGGACCCGCCAGCACCGCGCTCCATGACTCGGGCCCCTCTCAAGTCTACCTGCTTGCGACGTAGCGCGTACGAAAACCGGTCGTCGCGTGTGATTTGGCGACTGATGCCACAGCCAGATCTTCAATAAGGCTGCTCGACCGCCGCGCAGATGAACTCGACAAGGGAACCCCCGCTCTCACAGAGTGAGGCGAACTCGTCGATGAATGCCTTCTTCGTGACCTCGGCCTGGGTCAGGTGCCTGATCGCGGTGAAGTCTTTCATCTTGAGCACCTCGACCAGATCGTGATCCGGGTCGTAGCCTTTCGGGGGCCGCTTGAGGCGTTCGCCGTCGATGGTGAAGGACTTCGCAAAAGCCGTGTTCTCGACGGCTGACCGCCAGGAATCCGGCTTCTCGGCGACCCGATCGCGGATCATTTTGAGGGTTGGGCCGTCGGGGCGCCACAGACCAATACCGACGAAGCAACCGCCAGGTTCGAGATGGAGATAAAAGCCGGGTGTGTGAGCGGTTTTCCCAGCCTTGTGGCGGAAGTGAATGCCGGCGTGGGTCTTGTAGGGGCTCTTGTCTTTCGAAAAACGCACGTCGCGATAAATCCTGAAGAGTGAGCCGCCGACCGGGCGTGGATCGGCGCGAAAGTGTGGGCTGATAGCCTCCAGATACGGCGCGAAATCGACGATGAACTCCAGGGATGGCGCCTTCAGGTCCTCCTCGTATCGTTTCTTATTGGCCTGAAACCACTCGCGGTTGTTGTTGGCTTTGAGGTCCTTCAGGAAGGCGAAGATGCACGGTTTGAAGTGGGATCGGGGCATCGTGAGCTCCTTCGTTCGTATTGGTTCATCCATGGTGACATGACGGTGTCAGGAGTCCAGACAGCACCTTCGCGATCGAGCAAGGTCGTTCTCTATCCGACTACTACAAGGCGATGGCCGATCGCTATCGCGACTGATTTCTTTTTTCTGGGATTCTGAAGGGCTGAGGCACAACCACCGAGCCGGTCGATTCTCGCATTCGGGCCTCAGCCCTTCAGAATCCTATCTGAGTACAAACTCGGCAAACTCCGCGACCGTATCGAACGATGCGACGCAGTTTTGTTGCATGTAATCCCGGATGAGGGGAATGTTATGAGCCCAGGCGGCTGCGGCGGCATCCACGCCGGCCGCATTCGCCATGTCGACGCCCGGCTTGAGGTCGTCGACGACAAGCACTTCGCCAGGATCGAGATCGAGGTGGTGAAGGGTCTCGTGCACCGGGTAGGGATTCGGTTTTCGCCGGTCGGGGCCGAGGTCCCACCCGAATACGAGGTCGGGCTCGACCGAGACGCCGTTGCTTCCTTCTTTGTAGTGGGCGCGGATGACGTCTTCCTCAGAATGGGAGGCGATGACCACAGCGCCACCACGGGCTTTGAAGGCGGCGACAGCTTCGAGGAAGCCGTCGTAGAAGGGTGGCCGGCCGCGAATGGCGAACTCCCGCCAGATCTCATTCTCGACGAGCATCTCCTGATCCGAAAAACCGAGCTCCTCGACGAGGTAGGGGGTGATGCCGGGGTCGAAGTTTTTGGCAAACCAGGTCTCGAGGTCAACAGGTTCGACATGCGGGCGCAGAACCTCCATCGCCCGCAGGTGAGCGGGGTGGTGGACCAGTCTGGTACCGTCGACGGCGGTGTCGTCATGGTCGAGGATCAGGCATCTGTAGCGCATCGTAACGGTCGCCCCCAGTTCAGTTGGGCCGATGATACCTGGTCCCGCGCATCGGTTTCCTTGAGAACCCGGAAAGAGCCGCTACACTCTCGGATAACGCTGCTTGGTCCTTCAATGGTGGAGCGCTTGCAGCGCTGTGTTCTGACGCTCGGAGGGTTGGCATGACAGAGCCGCATCAGGTGGAGGCGACGACCATGGCCTGGCGCTTGGCGGTGACCCTTCTCTTCGTGCTTCTCAACGGCTTTTTCGTGGCCGCAGAGTTCGCGCTGGTGAAGGTTCGCAGGTCGCGAGTCGAGCTACTCGCTCAGCAGGGGAGCAAAGGCGCCGGGGTCGTCTGCCACATCCTCGATCACCTGGATCTCTACCTATCGGCCTGTCAGTTCGGGATCACGGTGGCGAGTTTGATTCTGGGGTGGCTCGCCGAGCCCGCAATCGCCCAACTGCTGATCGCTCTTGCCGCCAAGCTCGGGCTCGCGGTCGGCAACGGACCCATGCTCCATGCCGTCTCCCTGGCTATTGCTTTGACCATCGTGACTGCACTGCACATGGTTCTCGGAGAGCAGGCGCCGAAGATCTGGGCCATCCATCACCCTGAGCCAACCGCCCTGTTTGCAGCCTACCCCCTGCGCTTCTTCACGTTGATTTTTCGTCCTCTGATTGGGGTCATCAACTGGATGGCCAATGTACTGCTTCGGGTGGCTGGGATTCCCTCGCCGGGACACAACGATGCCTCCTTTACCGCCGATGAGCTCAGGGCCGTACTTGCGGAGTCGGCTCAGGCCGGCCACATTTCGGGCCGGCAGCAGCACTTCGCGGAAAATGTCCTGCGCTTCGTCAATCTCGAGGTGCGACATATTCTGGTGCCGCGGGTCGAGGTCCAGGAGTTGCTCGCAACGCAGACCTCCGAAGAGGTCCTCAATATCATCATGACGCGAGGTCACTCGCGCTACCCGCTCTGCGAAGAGGACCTCGATACGACAATCGGTGTGGTGCACGCGAAGGATGTGCTCGGCGCCCTCGCGGCGGACCACGACCTTGATCTCCGGCACTTGGCCCGCGAAGCGGTCTTCGTGCCCGATACGCAGCCGATTGGGCGATTGATCGTCGAGCTGCAACGTGCTCGAACCCACGTGGCGGTTGTGATCGACGAGCACGGCACGGCGCTCGGACTGGTCTTCCTCGAAGACGCTCTCGAGGAGATCGTCGGAACGATTCGCGATGAGTTCGACGACGAAGAGCCGCCAGTCGTCGAAGCGGGGCCGGGGGTGATCGAGATGCCCGGCGACCTGGCTCTGCCCGAGGCCGCCGAGATCCTCGGTATCGAACTTCTGGGCGAGGACGACACCATCGGCGGTTACGTCGTTTCGCTGCTCAAAAGACTCCCTGAAAAAGGCGATGAGCTGATCGTCGGTCCCTACCGCGTCGAAATTGCCGACGTTTCTCACCACCGCATTCTGCGGCTCCGCTTCCGGCGCACCGACGACGATGTGACGGAGAGCTGATTCATGCCAACGGATCATCTACTGGAGCGTCTCCGGGTATTGCTCGCAGACCGTTATCGTTTCGAGACTCTTCTCGGCCGCGGTGGCTCGGCAACGGTCTACACCGTCACGAACCTTCGCCTCGATCGGCTGGAGGCATTGAAGGTCCTGCAGGAAAGCCAGCAGGGGAATGCCGAGTTTGCCGATCGTTTCGCCAACGAGGCAAAGGTTGCTGCATCGCTCGACCACCCGAGCATCGTCAAGGTGTACGATTACGGTGACCCCGACGGCATCTGTTGGTACTCGATGCAGCTGGTCGACGGGCCGACCCTGTCTACCGAGCTGCGCAGCAGGGGGACCTTCGAGGCGCAGGAGGTTGTGCAGCTGTTCCTGCCGATCCTCGACGCCCTGGCCTACAGCCACGACCGCGGTGTTGTGCACCGGGATATCAAGCCGAGCAACATCAACATCGACCCAAGTGGCCGGACCTTTCTGATGGACTTCGGGATCGCCAAATCGACCGGGAGCATGCTCGAAACCCGCACCGGGCTGGTGCTCGGAACACCGGCATACGTGGCGCCGGAGCAGGCCTCGGGCCAACCGATCGACGGACGAGCGGACCTCTACTCCGTCGGTATTACTCTGTACCAGATGTTGTGCGGTGCCTTCCCGTTCACAGCCGACAACATTCTTCAGACCGTCGTCATGCGCATAAATCAGGATCCAGAGCCGTTGCGGGACAAGCTGCCTGCGGTTGACCCCCGGCTCGAGCGTGTCATCATGCGGGCCCTCGCGCGTAATCGAAATGAGAGATTTGCCGACGTTAGGGCGATGCGGGAGGCTCTTTCCGCGTGCGCTGGCGATTCTGAGCAGGCATCGTTCGTTCCGGAGGCGTCGGGTCCGGGTCGAGGAGTTCCTCTCTTTGATTCCGACGAGACGAACGGCGCCGCTACAAAGACGTATGTTGCCACCAGCAAGTCGGAGGCGAAGGAGCTGCGCAGTCTGCGTCGGCAGCGGCAAGTGCGACAGTGGACCTGGATTGCAGGCACCGGCCTCGTGGTGGCGCTCAGCACTTTTGTGGTCTTCGGTATCCGGTCCACCATGACTGCTGGAGGAGGGAGCCCGGAGCCAATCGACGGTGTGCACAGCGGCAGAGTGGCGGCGACGACCGCTGCCCGAGAAGAAGCGACTCCTGGAGACTCCTCCCTTCGCGACCGCCTGCAGCAGCCGGTGCTGGAGGAAAGCGCAGATGCTGCCCAAGATACTCCGGTGCCGGCGACGCCAACTCCCGTGTCACCGACGCCAGTACCGCCGACACCCGAGCCTCCGCGCCAACCCTGGGAACGCCCGCAGCTGCTCGACGAGCCCACTCTCAGCGTGCCGGCGGAGCTCGCCCGGGTCTGTAGCGGCACGACCGTTCGCTTGTCTCTGCGGATCGATGAGAATGGCGCCGTCGCCGCCGCCAGGGTCCTCTCTTCCGGACATGCGGCTGCCTGCGCCGAGCACGCCGAGGCAGCTGTGAGAAGATGGCGATACGAACCGGCGAAGGACATCGAGGGACTGCCCCTTCCGGCAAGCCTTTCTGTGGCCTTCCCATACAGCGAGGTGACAGATGAGTCCCCAGATGATCGTTAGATGCACCGTCCTTCTAGCTTCGGTCGTGGTTGTCGCCACTGGCTGCGCCACAACCGGGGGTGGTGGTGATGGCCCCGGCATGACTGCCGACATCGTTGCCGACCCGGGTGGCGCCACGATTCGCTTCAAAGGGAAAACCCTCGGGTTTGCACCGGTGACCCTTCCGGTCGAGAACATCGAAGACGTGCTCGCGATCGAAGCCGAGCTCGAGGGTCAGGATCTCGTCGAGAAGCGTATTCGGATCACCTCGACCGACAGGGTCGAGGTCATTTTCCGTTTCGGCACCGAACGGTCCGCGATCGCTGATGCTCTCGGACTCACGAGGGTCGTCATATTCGACTATTCCGAGCGTACGACCTTCGAGACGGATCGGTGGAA
The DNA here is from genome assembly GCA_964497785.1 of uncultured Thermoanaerobaculia bacterium. Taxonomy (GTDB): domain Bacteria; phylum Acidobacteriota; class Thermoanaerobaculia; order Thermoanaerobaculales; family Sulfomarinibacteraceae; genus CAZCEX01. The sequence continues at coordinate 5,358 of CAZCEX010000189.1, forward strand.
TCTCAACTCACGGTTCTTGCCGATGCTCGAGCAGCAGGCCGAAATCCTCAACACAGCCTTCTCCGGCCTCGACGTCTTTGTCTGTGGATTCACCGACGCAACCGGGACCGCCGAACACAATCTCGACCTCTCCCTCAAACGCGCGGAGGCGGTTTCCGACTTCCTGGCCACCCATGGTATCGACCGCGGGAGGCTCAAGACGCAAGGCTTTGGTGAGGATTACCCTCTGGCCTCCAATACGACTCCCGACGGGCGCGGTCTCAACCGCAGAACCGAGATCGTCTTGCCGCAGTGAGGTCTGAGGTGTCGGACGTGACTTGGGCATAGCCCGATTCAAAGTGTTCCTCATCGTCCAGTCGATGCGCGCCTCGCCGCCAATTTTCGAACCGCCAGGACGCAAGATAATCAAAAAAGATTCTTTGCGCTCTTTGCGTCTTAGCGTTTCAATTTCCCGATATTGCCTTTCGACTGCCACCCACGATCAACCTGACGCGACGGCATCGGCCTGGCCCGGGCTTGACAAACTACCTGGGTAGTCCTACCTTGGTAGTTGAAGGGGGCACGGCGATGAGCAAATACACACTCGGCGATCTTCAACACGCGATCATGCGGGTCCTGTGGCCGGCGGGCGAAGCGAGCAGCGCGGATGTGCACGCCGCTCTGTTGAGCGAGCGCGGTCTCGCCCCGACAACCATCGCGACCATGCTCCGTAAGATGGAGCAGAAGGGAGTGGTACTCCATCGTGTAGACGGCCGTCAGTTCCTCTACCGCGCCACTGTGAGCGAAGCAGAGGTGCGACGCTCGATGGTCGCCGAGCTGCTCGACCGGGTCTTTCTCGGCGACCCGGCAGCGCTTGTAAAACACCTCGTCGCGGAGCAGGAGATCGAACCAGGTGAGCTCGAGGAACTGCTGACGAGAATCGAGAAGGCTCGAGCAGCGAAGGGGCTGGACCAATGACAAAAATTCTGCAGTCCGGGGTGTTTGATTCCACGCTGTTGTGGCTTGCGGCGTACTGTATTCACAGCACGATTCTGCTCGGCGGTGTTTGGCTCGGGGGGCGATTTCTCGGGAGGCGGCGGCTGGGAATCCAAGAAGCTCTCTGGAGGGTCGCCCTGGTTGGTGGCCTGGTGACTGCGACGTTGCAGATGGCAACCGGCTTGCGGCCTCTTGGAGGTGAACTCCAGCTGGCCGGCCCCGGCCTCCGCGCCGAGATGACCTCGAACCAGCAGATCACGACCTCGAGTCCGGCGGCCGGTATACCGTCGATTGACGAGATCGATCAGGCCGGGATCACGGGCGGGGATGGGGCGCTGTTCGACCGTCGGGCCAGCCAGAGCGAAGATGTTTTGTGGCCGGGGTTGACCGAGGGCTGGCCGATGATTGTCCTGATGACCTGGGCGGTGGGGGTCGTGGTGGCAGTCTTGGCACTGCTCCAGGCGCACAGGCGGCTGAGGCGGCTGCTCAGAACGGGGCGGAGTCTGCCTGAGGGCCGGCATATTCGAATCCTGGCGAAAACGATGGGGGTGAGGAGGCCGGTGGCGGTGAGGGTGTCTCCGGCCTTTGGGGCGCCATTCGCGACGGGAGTGTTCAAGCCCCGGATCTGTATTCCGGACTTTACGGTTCGTGAGCTCGCTCCGGCCGAGGTGGAAAACCTCCTCGCTCACGAGATGGCCCATCTCGCTCGGCGTGACCCGGCCTGGATTATCTTCTGCCGTCTGTTGGAAGGCGTCTTCTTCTTTCAGCCGCTGAATCGATTGGCGCGCCGTCACCTCGAGGTCCTTGCGGAGTGTCTCTGTGACGACCGCGCCATCTCCTGTACCGGGCGGCCTCTCGACCTCGCCCGGTGCCTGCTTCAGGTAGCGGAGAAAAGGACCCTGGCGCGGCCGTTGTTGGTGGCTGCGGCGGCAGCCTCACATTCTCGACTCGCCTTTCGCATCGAGCGACTCCTGCAGCCAGCCCTAAGGAATAGACCATGTGGACGCTGGGTCATGGTGGTTCTGAGCGTGTGCCTGCTCGGCGCGACGGCCGTACTGCCGGCGATCTCGGCTTCGGATATCGATGACCCTCCACGCCCAGCGGGTCTTGCAGTCGTTTTCAGAGGGGAGGAGGCCCGCGAGGAACCGCCCGAACCTCCCGAACCCACGACTGCCGCCGAGGCCGTTGAAGAACCGGCGCCTCCTGCCCAACCCGCACCTCTCGCACCCCCCAAACCAGTGAGCGAGTCAGAGGTGGAAGATCTGATCGTGGCCGAACGGCTCGAGATGCTCGCTCAGCTCGAAGCCGATGTCGCGGCGTCTGCCCAAGGTCAGTCGAGTAGGCTCGAGCGAACCACGGGCGAAGATGAAGCCGCTTTGGCGGCGGCCACCGAGGCTGCGATGCGGGCCATCGAAGAGCACATCGCGGCGCTCGAG
>CAZCEX010000190.1:0-7756 GCA_964497785.1 uncultured Thermoanaerobaculia bacterium
GGAGGGCAGGGGAACGGGAGAAACCGCCGACGGTACGACCGAACCGTGCTCGCTCGAAGTCCCACCGCTGGGTTCGGTGGCGGGGGAGCTCTGCGCATGCGCGGCGATCAGTGCGGCGACTCGAGTGTCCTGATAGTCCAGGACTACGATGCGCGGCCATACCTGCACCCGCTTCATGATCTGCAGCGTGGGCAAGGCGTCGGCCCAGATCGAGTACAGCCCCACTGTGGTGACGACGATCAGAGCGAAGCGAAAGAGCTGGCGCACCTGTAAGTCGGCTGCTGAGCGTTCCTCGCTCTCACGGTCCGTTTCGGGTTCTTCTCTTTCGCGTTGCTCGGATTCTCTGCGGGTGCTGCGCCACCGGGAGAGCAGGCCACCGATGAGGAGGATGCCGGTCACCAGCCAAATGGTTCTGAGGACCTGATATGAGAGCAGTAAGGCGGTGATGTAGTAACCGCTCGCGGCGAGCAAGGTGGGCACGAGAGTGGCGAGGATCACGAGCGGGAAACAGATGATATGAGCGCTGGGGATGTTGTAGTGCTTAAAAGGGTTCGTCAGGGTGGACCCGATGGAGCCTTCGATCGCCGGCACCTTGCGCTCGACCTTGAGCAGGGTGAGCAGGGTGAGGCCGAGGATGGTCATCGCGATGATGAATGCCAGACGCCCGAGGGAGTTGTTGTAGGCCTGGAGACTGGTCGGGCTATCCAACCTCACGCCGGCGCCCGCGAGCTGTAGCGCGACAAAGAGAAACGGAGCCGCCGTGAACCAGGACCAGCCCAGCCGGCGGTTCGCCGGTCTGGTCAATTGGGTCGGCCAGTTAAAGTGTGCCTCGGCCAGTCCGTGGGGTGCGAGCAGCTGACGGATAAACTCGAGCAGGCCGAGAGCCGAGCCGAGCAGCGACATTGAAAAGGCTGCCGAGGCCAAGAATGTCGAGCTCCCGGCGGCCAGCAAGAGGCCGCTGACCAGTGAGCAGAAAAGAGGCAACGGCGCCGCCAGGAAAACGGTCAGCAGCAGCGCCCCGACGGTCCATCGAAAACGGTCTGGTCCTGGACCGGCCAGACGCTCGGCGAGTTTCTTCAAGCGTCGTCGGATACGCCTACGGAAGGCGAGCACCAGCACCAGCGCGGCGACCATGGTGAGGTTGGAGCCGCGGATCTTGGTGATCGCCAGCGAGCCCGCCCCCGCCGTCTGTTGCCTGTGGTCGGCGAGAGTCAGCCACTGTGCAGCTGCCACCAGATCCTGCCACCGTGGCATGTTGGGCTGAGGCACGCTGCGCGCCCACAGCAACTGGGAGTACAAGAATCGCTCCAGGGTTTCGAGCCTGATCAGAAACTGCCGTGACACGGTACGGTGCTCGGCGAGCTGTGTCGAGTAGCGCCCGTACAGCTGAACCAGACCGTCGAGCAGCTCGCGCCGGGCCGTGAAGAGCTCGCGGGCTTCCCCGGCCAGCTCTGCATCAGGAGATTCGTCACCGACGGTCAGATTGTCGATGATCTGCCTGCCTACAGTCCGGTTCGACGACCGCTGCTCCTCGAACTCGATCAGGCGGTGCTCAACCTCTGGTATCTCGGTCTCGAGCTGGCGCAGGGTGGACGCCACGTCCCCGGGCTCGGGAAAATTCGGCGGGATGTGCGGCCACCACCGCGATATGCTGCCGCGGTTGCCGAAGGCCCCGAATTTGCGGCGCATGATCTCGCCGATGCGATCCAGATCCGTGAGGTCCTTCTTGGTTTCCAGAAGCGTTTTGGTCTTCGACTCCGTTCGATTGACGATGCCCTGCTCGCCCCACAGCATCTCGGCGAGCACCTCAGTCTCGGTGGCCGCATCGGCGAGCAGAGGGGAAAGCTCGGAGGCTCTTTGGCAGAGCTCGCGAACTTCGCGAAGGGCGGTCCCGGCAGCGCCATGACGAAGCTCCGCGGTCCGGGTCTCGAGCAAGGCGACAATTTGTTCGCTGTGGGTGACTCGTCGCTGGGCGAGATCGATCTGGAGGGGGATGAGTACGCCGCGAGCCTCGAGCAGCTCCAGCGTTGTGCGTAACATGGCCATTTCGTTGGTTGCGGCCTGGCGGTGGGCGACTGCGGCTGAGCGGGTGGCGGTGCGGAGCTCGGTGATCACCTCACCGGTGGTCGCGGCCGTCAGCTCGTCGTTGAGGATGTCGATCTTCTGGTCGAGGGCGCCGAGGCGGCGGGCGATCTCGGAACGGGTGCTGGCCTGCTCTTCGGCGAGGCGTTCGACGTTGCGCAGGGCAGACCGGTGGGCCGCCAACCGTGATCGACCTCGGGCCAACGAATCCTCCGCCTGCTCGACGGAAGGGTCCTCGGGGAGGTTGATATGGGCGATTGGTTCGGGTTCCGCCAGGGCGGAGCGCAGCTGCCGATCCAAGCGAGTCAACGACGATCGTTCCCGCTCCTTGGCGAGGCGCTCGTTGTCGAATCGGGCGGCCGCCTCGATGGAAGCGGCGCCGGTATCGTAGAGCCCGATGATTCGAGCTCGCAGTGAGTCGCTCAAATCCTGAGCGCCCTCAGCCTGTAGACGTTGGATCTGAATTTCCTCGAGGGTAATGGCGGTTGCCGACTCGTCCGCCGAAGGGGCATCCGGGGACGCGGCAACCAGTACAACGAACAACAACAGGAATCGAAACGTGTGGTTCATTGGTACCTAGTGTACTCCGCCACCCTCGTGATGAACCCTGGTGATTAATGCGGGCCAGGGGTTTCCCTACAGATCAGGTCGATACCTTATGCAGCGATGTGATATTGAACCGCGAAGACGCGAAGAACGCGAAGATAGGACATAAAACCCTTTAAATACTTCCTTTGCGCTCTTTGCGTCTTTGCGTTTCAAATGCCCTATATGGCCTCCTGGTCGCCAATCACGATCAACTTGACTCAGGTGCATAGGCTTGATGCGGGCTAGCATACCCCCGGTCGATCCCTTCTTCGTGGGCCGTCGATTCTGGACTGCTGCGATCCCCCGGAATCGTGTTGTGGTCAATAACGAAATTGCAGCTCCAACAAGACCGCTCTCCGCAGGATGTCGCCGAAGACGTGCTGCCGGGCCTTCTCGTCGAGGGCATTGATGACCTTGATGGAGGTGGTGATCTTGCCTTCGTTCCACCTTTTGCCGAAGGTCAGGCCGATGAGGGTGTAGGCATCGCTGTAGCCGAGGTAGGACGGGTTGAGACCCTCGCTGAAGAATGCCTCGTCCGAGTAGTTCACAGTGAGGCTGCCGAGGTAGTCCGGCCCGTTGTAGTTGAGCCCCAGGTTGAAGCGGTGGGCCGGAGGCACGCTGACCGTCTCCGAGAGCGGCCGGTAGGGGTCACCAACCGGGTTGAGCAGTTCGGGTTCGTCCTGGTAGGAGTAGTTGGCGTATGCGGACCATCCGCCGCGGAAGAACCGACTCGCCGACAGCTCGATGCCGCGATTGCGGATCGAACCGATGTTGAGATACATCTTCGTCGTCGGGAACTGCACCCCCATCTGGGCGAGGAAATCGAGCACGATGGGGTGCAGGGGCCAGCCCGGCGGTGGGTTGTCCGACGTGTAGTAGGGGTCGATGCCCGCCAGCTCCAGGGCTTCGGGCGAGGGGTTGTTGGCGATGAGGTCGTTGGTATCTGATTGGTAGATGTTGAGGTCGAAACGGGTGGCGCCGTGGTTGAGCACCAATGAGTAGCCGATCTCGAAGGCGTCGATGACCTCGGGCCGCAGGTCGGAGTTGCCGACCGTCTCGACAACGATCGGAAACGGTTCCTCCAATCGGGGGTCGAACTCCTGGACGGGGAAGTAACCGCCGATGATCGAGATGTCGAGGTAGTTGTCGATCGCAGACGGGGTGCGGAAGGCGCGATCGTAGGCAGCCTTGAAGGAGTGGCCGGCGATTGGCGTCCAGATCACCGCCACACGGGGCGACAGGTTGATGTCCTCGAGGTTCTCGAAATAATCCCCGCGCAGTGCGAGGGCGATACGGACCTTGCCGAGGTTCATCTCGTCCTGTGCGTAGGCGCCGACCTGCAGATTCGAGTCGGCCCCTGGAGCAATCGAGATGTCGAAGGTGTTGTAACGGATGTTGCCGCCAAAGCTCATGAGGTGTTTGCTGAAGAAAAGGTCGTGCCAGCCGAGGTCGAGGTTGTAGACGCCATTGGAAAAATTCTTGATAGTAAGAGGCTCACCCTCGCCGGTGAGGGTGATGAGGTTCGTAGCTTCTCCTGAGATGTAGTTGGAAAAGACCGAAGCATGGAATCCGCCGCGGGTGTAGGTGATCTGGCCGTAGCCGAGCTGTGTATTGTCGGCCAGGTCGAAGGGGCCTATCGGGCTGTGGAGAATGCCCTGAGTGCCGGCGTACCCGGCGCTGTAGGTGATGCGACCGTCGCGGCTGAGCTCCTGGTCGACCCGCAGGTCGAACTTCGGCTGCTTGGTGCCTTCGTTCTGGTAGGCGACGTCGTCGTACGAACCGCCCCCGACGGTCACCGGGGGGCCGATCGGTGTCTCGATGACGGGCAGGCTTCCGGTTGGCCGTTCGAAGGGGTCGCTGGCGGCGTAACCGACCGAGATCCGATAGGCGAGGGTTTTGCTGACGGTGTCGGTCCAGCTGGCGGCGACGCTTCCCATAGAGCCAAGACCGCCGGCCTCTTCGTCGCGTGTCAAGACTCCGCCTGAGAGCAAGACCTGCAGGCCCATGGTGTCCCGCGGCGTTTTGGTGACGACGTTGACAACGCCAGTGCTGGCGTTGGCTCCCCACATGGCCGAAGCCGGCCCGCGCACCACCTCGATCTGCTGCACGTCGGGTGTCGAAACGGACAGCAGGTCCCAGAAGACGATGTTGAAGAAATCGAAGAACAGGGGCCGGCCGTCGACCATGACCAGCTGAGAGCTGTTCAGGAGCCCGCTCGAATGGCGTGTCGCAACATTGACGTCGCGGGCCGAAGACTGGATGACGTTGACGCCGGGCACCGAGCGCAGCAGATCGCCGACATTTCGTGCCGCCGAGCTCTCGATGGTCTCCGCGTCGATGACGCTGATGGTGGTCGGGGCATCCTCGAGCGCAACGCCGGTACGGGAGGCGGAGACCACTACCGTGTCTTCGAAGGCCTGCTGCATCTGAAAATCGACAACAACTGCAGCCTCGCCGTCGAATTCGATCTTCTTTTCGAGCCTCGCAAATCCGGGCATCGTTGCGGTGACGCTGTAGGTACCGGCGGGTAGATTGAGTAATCGGTAGGCGCCGTCGATCCCGCTGAGCACGGCCCGGCTCACCGGACCGGCGACCGAGACCGTGACTCCAGGCAGGTCGATATCGTTGTGGTCGACGGTGCGGCCTTGGATGGAGATATTCGCCGCCCATACCTGGGCTGCAAGGATCACCAGGCAGATCAATGACACTGCGGCTTTCTTGCCGATTTCGAACGTCAAATCTGAGCTCCCTTGAGGTCAGGGGGAGGGCCGCGGGCCGCCCATTGGCATCATACTTTACCTGATTCGGATGGGCGCTCCCTGAAGAAAATCCACAAAGCAGCCGGCAAGGCGGTGAAGTCGGCGAGCATGGCGAGGCAGAAGGCCAGCGATGTGACGACGCCGAACTGGCGCATTGGCGGAAAGTCGGATACGGCCAGGGCCAGAAAACCTCCGGCGTTGATGATGGTGGCGAAGAGGATGGCGTGGCCGGCCACCCGGATCGAGTGCGCCAGCGCCTCTTCCGTCGATCCGGTCTTGCGGCGCTCGAGGAAGTGGTAGAAGAAGTGGATCTGGTCGTTCTCGGTGACGCCGAGCACCGTCGTCGCAATGAGGATGGTAGCGATGTTGAGCGGAATGCCCGCCAATCGCATGACGAGGAACGTCACGAGAATGGCGAACAGCGACGGAACCATCGCGTTCAGCCGCGCGGGACCGGAGCGGAAAACAAAAATAAAGGTCACGAAGATGATGGTGAAGGTGATGGCGAAGCTCTCGACCAGCGTTGGCACGAGGTGGCCTGCGATCGACGCCTGCATCACACCGCTGCCTGCGAGCTGGTAGGCGCAACCGTCGAGGCCCTGCTCGGTGGCGGCGATTTCTTGCCATGCCGATGCGACGGCGGCAGCGAGCTCGTGCATTCCGGCCCCGGTTCCGGCGCCAGTGGTCACGACCACGTAGGTCGAGGACAAGGACTCGAGGTCGACCCACCGCGAGATCGACGGCTCGCTGAGCAGCAGCATCTCCAGGTCGGCGACTTTCGAATCAAAAGAAGCCTCGTCTCGCGGTTGCTCCTCCGGTATTTCGGCGAGTTGCCGGCGCAGGTCGAGCACCGGCATCAGGCCGACGACCGAGCCGACGGCTGGGTCGGACTCGATCTCCTGCCCGAGCCGGTCGAGGGCCTTCAGGAACTCCGGCTCGACGACGCCGTACTCCGGGGTCGTGACCCAGACCTTGGCCGAGGTCAGACCGAGCACGTGCTCCTCGAAGAACCGGGTATCCCGCGCCACCTCGATGTCGGGGTCGACGTAGGCCAGGGCATCGGTCTCGAGCCGCATGCCTGGGACTACCCCGGGGATTCCGAGCAGGGCGACGAGGCCGGCGATAGAGAGAAGAGATGCTGTCGTCACCAACGGCCACCGCCATCGATAGGACCACCGGGGGATGACCTCTGACGCTCTGATGACCCACGTGCCGGCGACCTGCCGATGCTGTCTCGTCGGGGGGCTCAGGATCTTCTGCAAGGCGGGGTAGAGGGTGAAGCATACAACCCAGCCGAGCATGAGCCCGCCAGAGGTCCAGATGCCGAGCTCACGAATCGGCCGAATGTTGGACACCGTCAGAGCGGCGAAACCGACCGACGCCGCGAAGACCGACGCCGTGACCGCAACGAACTTGTTGGCCAGGGCCTGCACGCGGTGGGTCTCGAGGTCGATTCCGGCGGGTTGGTCGACGAACCTCGAGTGCAGATAGACGAGGCTGGCTGTGGCGGTGACCAGCAGAGTCAATGGCACCAGGGCCGAAACGATCGTGAACCCCAAACCGGCCAGGGCCGCAAAGGCCATGCCGAAGAGCACGGCAACTCCGAGGGACATGAGGATGGTCAACAGGGCACGCCACGACCTGAAGAGCCCGAGCACGAGGGTTACGACAAATCCGGCGTAGAGCGGGAAGTAACGAGCCGACGATGCCGAGGTCTCGCTTTCGAGCCAGGCATCGATCCAGGGTTTGCCGACCCGGCGCACCGCATCGATCGATTCAGACTCCTCGGAGAAGGCCACGATGATGCTGTCGATGGACGTCAGCAGGGCGTCGCGGGTCTGGGGGTCGGGGGCGTCGAGGGTGATGACGACACCGAGGAAAGTCTCGCTGATCAAACCTTGTTGTCGGAAAAATGGCACGCTTTCGATGAGTGCGCGGACCTCGTTGTGATGATCCGCAGCCGGTCCGGAGGCGGAGCGGGTACGGCGCCAGATCGTATCGATCGAAAAGGTGTTGACACCCGTTATCGTATCGAGCTCTGACTGGATCTGTGCAAGATCGTGCAGCGCATCGGGTGAAAAGGGTCGCTCGGTCTCGAGCATCAGATAGGCGGTTTCCCCCTCCGGGAATACCGCCTCGAACTCACGACAGGCGGCGACCTCGGGATCCGAGGACACCACCATATTCTCGACGGAGTTGTCCCTCGGCACCTGGAGGGCGAGCCACACCGCGCCGGGCAGTACGAAGCCGTACAGGGCGATGATCAACCACCGCCGGTTGATCATCACCCGAAAGACCGGAATCAGGCGCTGCTCGATCATGGTCGG
>CAZCEX010000191.1:0-7727 GCA_964497785.1 uncultured Thermoanaerobaculia bacterium
AATGCCTGCGGAACCGCCGCCAGGATCACACCTACGGATACAGCCAGGAACTTCTGCTTCATGTTGAACGAACCTGTCATTTCCCCTCCACTGGGTATCTTAATGAGAATACGCCAAACCGACCATCCGGTTGCCATAGGGCACGCAGCCGACAAAAAGAACCGGACATAGCCCGCCCCGGTGGGGCGTGCCGGGTGCATAATTGTGCCAGTACGACCCCACAGTGGTCGATAGCCTCCCGCACAATTATGACACCGGGCAACCCTCGGGGCGCGTCCCGGCCGTGGTGCCCAGCCTCTGAGGTAGGCCGCCGCTCGCTTGAGCAGCGCGGTCGCAGACGATCCAACCTTCTCCGCGCGACCACGCTGCTCATGCGACGCTGGGATGGCCGTCCTACGGCATCCCAGAAGGCCGGTGCCGGAAACAGGTCCAGGTCCAGGTCCAGGGTCAGCAAACAGTACTCCACCGCTATACTGGTCCCACCATGCAAGCCATCACTCACCGCATCGCCGAGGAGCGCAGCATCGCCCTCCACCGGGAGGTGGCGCGGCGATTGCTCGCCCGACCCGAGCTCCTCGAACGGGCGCGAGCAAGGGTTGCCGGTTGGTCGCGGGAGCGAATGGTAGCCAACTACTGGGTATCGACCTGGTCCGAGCTGCTCGGTCGTTCTCTCGAGGAAGTCGTCGCAGCCATCACTGCCCCTGACGAGCGCGGCAGGAGCTTGCGCCAGACCTCACCGTTTGCCGGGGTCATCGATTCGAAAACACGCTGGGAGATTCTCCGCCGATGCGAGAAGGAACGACGCACCAATGAAGCGTGAGCACCTCGAGCACGTCATCCGGGCGGCCGCTACGATCGCGAACGACGACGACATCGTTGTCATAGGCAGCCAGTCGATCCTCGGTCAGTTTCCCAATGCGCCCGACGAGCTGTGCGTCTCGGTCGAGGCCAACATCTGGCCCCGCAACCATCCCGAAAGGTGGGAGCTCATCGACGGTGCCATCGGTGAGCTGTCACTGTTCCACGACACCTTCGGCTACTACGCCCAGGGGGTTGGCAGGGAGACCGCCGTGCTGCCGGCGGATTGGGAAGAGAGGCTGATTGCAGTGACCACCCCCGCCACCCGCGGCGCGACAGGCTGGTGCCTCGAGGTCCACGATCTCGTCATCTCGAAGTACGTCGCCGGACGGGAAAAGGACCGCGTGTTCAACTTGTGCGCCATCGCCCACGGCATGGTCGATCGGAAAACGCTCCTTGAGCGGCTGGAGACCACACCGGTCGAAGGACAGCGTCGGTCGGACATCTCGAAGCACATCGCAAGGGATTTCGCGTTGTCTTTTCCGTGAGCCGGTGCCCTACCCCAAGACCCCACGACATAACGACATCGGTCAAGTCCTGACGAACAGTTGTCATTCCGTGTTGAAGCCACTGGTGGGTTGGGGCGGCATCCAGCGACAGGTACAGGTGCAGCAGCAGAAACCGGAGGCAGGGTCGGCGACAGGAGCAGCGCAGCGTACGGCGCCGGCCGAGGTTCCTCTCCGCAGGCGGGACGCCTGCTCCCACCAGGACAGTCGTCACGACGAGAGGCATGGGGTCCATGCATCCGGCATCCGGTATCTGCCATCGGGCAGGGGGGAGGGAGGGCAGCGCCCTCACCGCCGCATCGGAATCGTGGTCGCATCATTGGTTCGGGAGTCGATGACCGAGGCGGAGGTCAGGATGCCCGACCCCGTCGTGGCCGTGACCCTGGCAAAACCCCATCCCAGTTCGTCCTCCTCCGCGCGTTCCTTGAACGGCTCGAGATCCTGGACCACCGCCTTCGGCTCGACGTTCAGCTCGTAGCTCACGAGCTCACCGCCGTCGCCGGCAAAGAGGGTGATGGTCACGGTGACGGGATCATCTCCGGTGTTGGTGACGCTCAGGTTCGTGCGGAAGAGGCCTTCGTCCTGGCGCAGTCCGGGCAACCACGCCGATTCTCCGGCCCGCAGACCCTCGGGGGTCCCGTAGGCACGCAAGGCTTGGCCGTAGGTACCGGCGCCGGTGTCGTTGTAGATGCGCCCGACCAGGGCGAGATGGGCGTCCGATCTCACCTCGAGCACTCCCTTACCCTCGCGGCCCATCAGGCCGACAACGTCCTCGAATACGGCCTGATTCATGGACTCGAGGCTATTGCTCAGGCTGAACTCTCCCTCTTCGGTGTGGAGGACCACCTCCACAGAGGCTTCTCCCGGCGAGGGGGCTCGTCTCAACACGAGGTCGGTGCGCCATTCGCTACCGAAGACACCCGTCTCATGGGCGGCGATCTCGATCCAGTACCGCGTCGAGAGGGTCTGCTCATCCAGGCAGCTCAGGTCGACGATCTCGAGCCCGGCCGACCCGTCTGCCACCAACGCCAGATCGCCGGACACCACCGCCATTCCGGAGTTTGACACCATGGAGTACCGCCCGACCTCGACCGGAGCGCTGGGCCGAGAAACATCGTAGATCCGGAGATTTCCAAAACCGTCCGTTACTAAAGCCCTATTACCACGCACCGAGACCGTCTCGGCCCAGAGGTCGCGCCGAGCCACCTCCACCGGGTTGGCCGGTTCGGCGAGGTCGAGGACCCTCAGCCCGGATCTCGAGGAAGCCACATAGGCGAAGCCGCTCTGGACGGCCACATCCCGGGCGTCCTCAATGGTTACGCTACCGACCTCGGTCGGCTCGGTCGGGTCCGACACATCGATGACGTACAGGCCCTCCGAGCCATCGGCGGTGTACACGTGCTGCCCGGACACCGCGATGCTTCTGATCGACATGGAGCTCGGCAGCCCAAGGTCCACCGTTCCCACCACCTGCGGCGAGGAGGGCTCGGCGATCGAGACCACGAACATGGAGTTGCTCCACCGCGCGCCGCTAAAATAATCCCCTACATAGGCGTACGAACTGTCCACCGCCACGCATCCGGCCCCCTCCAAAATTCGCGCCAGCATGGAAGGGCACAGGCTATCGAGCTCGTACACGGGCTCCACAGTCACCGGGACGGTGGTTGCGTCGTTTGTGCGCGAATCCACCACCGAAGCCGAGACGAGTACACCGGGCGCCCCGCTCACCAGGGCGTGGCCCCAGCCGACATCGGGCCGACCCGCACGATTCCGGAACGGCTCGAGGTCCTGCACCATCTCCTCCGGCCCGAGTTCCACCTCATACACCGCGAGGTCGTATCCCGAGTCGTCCCCGCCACCTGCCCCGCGGAGCTTGATCTCGACCGCGCTCGACGACACCCCCACGTTGGCAAACGTGAGGTTGGTCCTGAACTGCTGCCCCAGCTGACGGAGTCCGAGCAACGGGGCGTTCGGAATGGGTCCGGTCGGGTTCCACTCCGGCACGCCGTCGACGAACTGGCCGTAGGTCCCGGTCTCGGACGTATTGTAGGTCCGCCCGAGCACGATCAGTGGCCGATCGGAGCGCACCTCCACCAAGCCCTTGCCCTCGAGATCCATCATCCCCAGCACGTCCTCGACGACCACCTGAGACCCGCCAGGTATGGGTACGGCCAGACTGTGCTCACCTGCGCCGGTGTGAAGGACAATCTCTGCGGAGGCGCTTTCATCCGCCTGGTTCAAGGCGACGAGGTCGGTGCGCCACTCGCTGTCGAAAAGACCCGGCTGATGGGCTGCAATGTCCATCCAACGGGTGTTGAGACACCGCCTGTCCAGTATCTCCACCGCCTGTTCGGAAGCAACCACCACGGAACCGCCGTCAACGGCGACTGCGGTTACCTCCCCGACGTCGCCCACCTCTGTCACGAGCACCGCCCCCGTCGGTGCCGACACATCATAAACAGACACCCCTTCGGAAGTTCCGAAGAAGCCGTAGCCCTCGGAAAAGGCCAACGCGTCGAATACGTTCTCGGTCTGCCAGTGCAACAGCTCGACCGGCTGAGTCGGGTCGGCGACGTCGATGATGTGAACGTCGTTGTTGTTATGGGTCCCGAACCCATACATCCCCTCCACGACCCAGACCATGCTCCCGGACATGGCGAGCTCCACGGCGCACCGCGGTGCGACGCTGTTGCCCACCTCGACTGGCGCGGTGGGGTCGGATACGTCGACGATCCGTAGCCCTGCCCAGCCGTCGGCCACGTAGGCGTAGTGCCCGGACACGAGAACATCGAGGGGCTCGCTCGGCAGCTCAACGTGGCCAACCTCGACCAGGTTCTCAGGATCCGCCAGGTCGATTACCCGGAGGACGCCACGCACCTCTCCAGGGACGTCAAACCTGGCCGTCAGGTAGGCGAGGTGACCCACCACTGCCAGTGCCGAGGGGGCGCGGTCTTGCTCCCAAGTCCCCACCTTGTGCGGCGCCGTGGGGTCGGACATGTCCACTACGCTCAGCCCACCCTCCACCCCACCGTACTCGGAGCTCAGCACGACGGCATGGGCCCCAGACATCACAACATCCCGAGCGACCGTGCCGTCAGCGAGGTAACCGAGCTCGACCGGGCCGGCTGAGGCTGTCGTGTCGGCGATCCGCAGCCCGGCCGTGCCCGCCGCGACCATCGCGAGGTCGCCTACCAGGGTCACGGCTGCTGCCCGCCCATGTGTCACCAGACGCCCTCGATCGACCGGGGCCTCGGGGTCGGACACATCGACAACGTTGACCAGCCCGTTCGTGTACCCCGTCGCCATGTATGCATGGCCTGCGGACACTGCGACCTTCCACACCTCATCGCTCTCCGGCGCCTCGATCCTGCCCACCTCTGTCGGTTGCGCGGGATCCGAGGCGTCGAGGATGATGACGCAGGCGGGCTCGAGTTCGCCGAGGGCCATGAGTGCCACGAAGACGAGGTCGCCGGCCACCGCGACATCTTGGGCCCCCCACAGGGGCCGCATCCGGTCGGTCATTTCATACTCGGCCACCACCTCCGGCCGGGTCGGCTCGGAGAGGTCGAGGATTGCCAGGCTGTCGACGGTCGTCACATACCCGACGCCGTCGGTCACCTCGAAGGCGGTCACGCAACCCGGCACCGTCGACTCGACCTCGCCGATGAGCTGTGGCGCAGCAGGGTCCGCCAGATCGACGACCAGCAGAGAAAAGCTTTCGCAGTTGAACCACTCCTTTTGTTGGGCGACCACATAGGCGTACTCGCCCTCGACCACCACGTTCCGGGCGGGGCCCGGCCAATTCCACGAGATCGACCCGGTGTGCTGCGGGCACTCCTGACCCGGGACCATGGTCGGAATCGCCGACACAAGCAAACAGAACGCCGCCAACCGGACCGTCCACAATCGACTGTTCATGGTGTGCTCCCTGGTCAGATTGCACGCCCGGGAAATGGCACTGTCCAGCCGAGTCGCCGACGAGACACTGCTGATACTGTCCTCCTACCTATCCCGAACCCACCGTGGTTGCCGTGACCCTGTCCGAGCCCGTAGCCGTGGCCGTGGCCGTGCCCGCGAGGTAGGCCGCCGCTCGCGTGAGCAGCGTGGTCGCAGACGATCCAACCTTCTTCGAGCGACCGCGCTGCTCATGCGACGCTGGGATGCCTCGATTATTGAGGCATCCCAGAAGGCCGAGGACGGTAATCAGGTTCAATGAAGGGTGCTCAGGACCAGGGCGAAGCGCCACTCACGGCGTGTGCTCGCTCCAACCAGAAAGGCCACCCGACTCGAAACCGTCACTGAAGATGGAATCTCCAGCTGCGCGGGGCGCCGGAGCGATCGCCAACGCCCAGCCGAACAGGTCGTCGCTGTCACAGCCTGCCGAAAGATAACCCGGTGTGCAGTGGTCGAGGAAATCGTTGTCCATGCTCAGGCCGGTCACGGCGCCGTATGCAACATATGCTGTTCCGGCGTCGATCGCGGAACCGAAGTCCTGCCACGGCGCCCCGATCGCGAGGTCGTCGAAACCGTCGTTGTCGATGTCACCGGCCGCCAGTGCATAGCCGAAGCTCTCTCCCCCCTGGATGGAGGCCCGGTTGTCGAGCGAGTCCTCCCAGATGGTGAGATATCTGTCTTTGTCCAGCCCATCCGCGGATCCGTACACGAGCTGCACGAGCCCGGCGTCGTCCACCCCCACGTCCTCCCACGGCGTGCCCACCGCCAGGTCGGCAAAGCCGTCGCCGTCAAAGTCCCCCATCGCCAGAGAGGCCCCGAACTGATCATCTGCCTCGGCCGAGTCGCCGCCGAAAATGCTCTGAGAGAGCAGGTCCGATGCGATCCCCGTGAGCCCGTCGCTGGTCCCGGAAAGGATATGGACGATGCCGACGTCCAGGGTGTCGCCGAAGTTTTCCCCCTTGACGCCGACGGCGAGGTCGTCATAGCCGTCGCCGTCGACGTCGCCGGCGGCAAGGGCGTAGCCGAAACCGTCGAAGGCATGACAGTCGTTCTGGATGCCGAGCACGTCCTGGTGGAACCTGCTCGCGCCGGTACGCCGAACGAGCCAGGTTCCGGATCCGTAGTAAACCTCCACAACACCGGCGGCCGTGAGGCCCCCGGCCTCTGTTCCAGGTGCGCCGACCGCCAGATCTGCGTAGCCGTCGTGGTCGAAGTCCCCGGCGGCCAACCGGGCGCCGAAGAGGTTGTCCTCGGCGAAGTAGGGCTGCAAGATCCACTGTGATCCGGCAGGATCGATCCCGTCGGCCGATCCGAATACGACCACCACCTCGCCGATGTCCACGATGCCGATGTCCTCAAGGGGAGCGCTCATGGCGAGGTCGTCGTACCCGTCGCCGTTGAAATCGGCCGCCGCGAGAGCGAAGCCAAACTGGTCACTTGCTTCCACGCTCGTTGAGGAGTGGACCTCGTCCTGGGTCAGGAACTGATCACCGGAAGAGAAGAGCCCTGCGCTACTGCCGTATATTATGCTCACGCCACCTGCGTCCGTTTCGTCGCCGATGTCCTCCTGCGGTACACCAATTGCGAGGTCGAAGTAACCGTCACCGTCGAAGTCGCCGATCGCCAGGGCTCGGCCCAAGTGGTCGTTGGCCTCACACACGTCCGCAAGGCCAGCGTCCTGATGCCAGAGGTGGATTTCGGTCGTGATGCCGGCGGAGCTCCCATCGACCTCCATCACCATGCCGGCATAGGACTGTGAGTTGAGGTCTTTGTTCGGCGAAGCGACCACCAGGTCGCGGTAGTCGTCGCCGTTGAAGCCCGCCACCGCGTGCGCTGCAACGCCCAGCACCAAGAACGTACTGATCAGGGCGGTTGAACCTTTCGAAATACTCGAGTTGCGCATTGTTGCCTCCCAGGCTGATGTCGCGAGCTCGGTGTCCACGAGATCTTCGCGTCCGGCTCGTGACTCAAATATCGTCCTGAGGATTTTGCGCGCATGAACAGAATCGACAACTTCATGTGTTATCGCGACAATCGTGTCTTCTGAACCTACGGAGGCCCTGTGGCATCCCATAAGGTCGGAGTTGGGTACTGAACCGGTCGGGCGCGCCGTTTCTCCGATCGTGCTTCCCGGGAGTTGCCCGGTATGACGTTTCGGCCCCCACTCCACCACCCGCAAAACATCAAAATCGGCACGCTCCACCGGACGTGCTTTCTCGCTCTCCGTAGCGCCTACGAGACCGTTCAGAGAACCAAGGAAGGCACTCCCGGTGGAACGTGCCGGGTGCGTCATTGTGCCGGGACATCCTCACAGCATTCAAACACCCCCAGCACAATGACGTCACCGGGCAATCCACGGGAAGCGCGTTGCGGCCGTGATGTCCAGCCCGTGAGGGCTTGCCAGGGCGT
>CAZCEX010000192.1:0-7718 GCA_964497785.1 uncultured Thermoanaerobaculia bacterium
TTTGAACGAGAACACGGGGTTCGCCGGGGGGTGCAACCGGGGCTACGCCGCCGCCCCGGAGGGCGCCGATCTGATTGCTTTCATGAATCCCGACGTGCAGGTGGAGGAGGCGTGCTTCGAACACTGTCGTGCCGCCTTTACAGCCGATCCGGATCTGGCTTGTGTGGCGCCCTTGCTCTTGAGATCGGACGGGCAGACCATCGACAGTGCCGGCCAGGTGCTTCGACCGTGGTCTCTGGAGGTTGACGATCGGGGCTATGGAAAACCCCTGAAAGACTTCTCAGTCGACTGTCGGGACGTGCTGGCGGCCTGCGGTGCGCTGGCGGTCTTTCGGCGCGAAGCGCTCGAGGAAATATCGGAGGGTCCCGGCCCCTGGGCCGAGCACTTCTTCTGCTTCTGGGAGGATCTGGAGATCGGGTGGCGTCTGACGAACGCTGGCAGAAGGGTTCGTTTTGAACCCGCGGCCAGAGCTGTTCACGGTCGTGGCGCTGGAGCCTCACCGGGTTCGGGTCCACTGCGATGGCGGCGACCGCCGCACCTGGAGGCGTGCATCGTGACCAACAGGTGGATGACACTGATTCGTCACCTCCACCCCCTTGATCTCGTGAGCCGTGTGCCCCTACTCTTGGGGCGAGACCTCGTGCTGGTCGGCGCCGGAGTCGTCCGCAGGCCGTCCCTGGCACGTCATGTGCTGGCGCGGCTCCCGCTCGTGATGCGGGAAATGCGATGGCGTCGCGCCCATCGGCGCGTAAGATTGCGTGAAATTTCATGGTGATTCGACTCATCCTCGGTTTTCTGCTCGCTTACCTCCTGGCCCTGGTGGGAGTGCCGATGGCGCGCAAGGCGGCGCTCGATTTCGGCGTCGTCGACCGGCCTGACGGAAGGCTCAAGGACCATGCCGAGCCCGTGCCCTATCTCGGTGGGCTGGCCGTCTTCATCGCCTTCCTGCTCTCGCTCGGGATGACCTTCGAGTTCGACAACGACCTCCTGGCGTTGCTCCTGGCATCGACGATCGTCGCCACCCTGGGTTTGATCGACGATTTTGGGGTCTTGACGCCGAAGGCGAAGGTCCTCGGACAGTTGGTGGCGATCTTCGTCCTGTTGCGAGCCGGAATCTTCGTCCACGTGGTCTTTCTGCCCCTGTGGGTCCGTATGCTCCTGACGGTCGTATGGTTGGTCGGCTTGTCGAACGCCTTCAACCTGCTCGACATCATGGATGGCCTGGCGAGCGGCGTTGCGGTCATTGCAGCAGGATTTTTGCTCACCGTTGCAAGCCTCAACGGGCGTTGGGTCGTAGCCGCTTTCACCGTGGCCCTCATCGGTGCGCTGCTCGGCTTTCTGAAGTTCAATTTTCCACCTGCTGCCATCTACCTGGGTGATGCGGGATCACTCTTCATCGGGCTCACATTGGGAGCGCTTGCGATGGTGATGGACTACACGCGGATCAACCCTCTTGGATGGGTGGCGCCGTTGTTCATCCTCGCGCTGCCGATCATCGATACGCTCTTCGTCAGCGTTCTGCGAATCAAGGCGGGGCGCAAGATCTACCACGGCAGCCCGGATCATTTTCCGCTCCGACTGCGAAAGCGCTTCGGGGGCAGCACCACGCGCACCCTTCTGGCGATCTACGGGGCAGCGGTCGCATGCGGCGGCCTCGGGGTCACGGTCATATTTCTGAGCCCGGTGCAGACAATCGTGGTCGTGGCCGTCGCCGGCGTTGTCGCCCTCGCCGTGCTCGTATGGCTGGCGGCGGTGGACATGGAGACGACATGACGGCCCGTACGGTTGTGCTCGGCGGGGGCCTCACGGGGTTGGTGACGGCCGAAAGGCTCGAGGCCTGCGGTCACCCGGCCGTCGTCCTCGAACGCGAGGCCGTGCCTGGAGGCGCCTGCCGGACCGAAGAACAGAGCGGCTTTGTTTTCGACTATACGGGCCACCTGCTCCACATATCGCAGGATGATGTGGCCGAGTACCTGCGAGGCATGGGCATCTGGGACCAGCTCGTGGAGCACGAACGCAGGGCGGCGATTTTCATTGCGGGCCGTACTACACCCTACCCGATTCAGATTCACACCCAGGGGCTGCCCCCGCGACTCCGTCGTGAGTGCCTTCTCGGCTTCATCAAAGCCTGGGCATCGCCGAAAACAGAATCGACGAACTTCCGCGATTGGGTTCTCGACCGCTTCGGCGCCGGTCTGGGCGAGTGCTTCTTCTTTCCATACAATGAGAAGCTCTATCGTGCAAAGGCCGACGAACTGTCGCTCGATTGGGTCGGTCGATACGTGCCCAAACCGGATCTCGAGGCGGTCATCGACGGCGCCCTCGGGCTCCACGACAGCAAGGTTGGGTACAACGCAACTTTTCGGTACCCGGACCGCGGCGGGATTCGCCTGCTCGCCGATGCGATAGCGCAGCGGGTCAATGATCTGCGATTGCGCACCGAGGTGGTGGGCCTGAATCTCTCGGAGCGGTGGGTCAAGCTCGGCGACGGCTCGCGCCTCGAATGGGACGCCGTCGTTGCGACGTTCGCCCTGCCTTTCCTTGTCGACCTGGTCGTCGACGACCTTCCCGACGACGTGTTGAAGGCGCGGGCGGCGTTGCGTTGGGTCCGTGTGCTCAATATTGCTCTGGGAGTTGATGGGCAGGCTCCGTGCCCGGAGCATTGGTTGTATTTCCCCGAGCAAGATCTGCCGTTCTACAGAGTCGGCTTTCCTTCGAATCACGGTCGGTTGGCCCCAGCCGGCCACCACACCGTATCAATCGAGATCAGTCTCGATTCGGTGATGGACGTTCCGGTCTCCGAGCTCGCCGAACAGGGAGAGCGAGCCCTCGCCGCGGCCGGGTTGCTCAAACCCGAGGCAGTTCGGACGCGCCTCATCACCGTTCTTGATCCATCGTACGTCGTATTCGACCATAACCGCCGTGATGCGGTTGCCCTGTTGAGGCGTTTCTTCCTCGATCGGGGGGTTCGCCTTGCCGGTCGCTGGGCCGAGTGGAAGTACTCGGCGATGGAGGACGCTGTGCTTGACGGCTGGACCGCGGCTCGCTGGATTGCCGCCGCCGGCAGCTAGCTGCCGGCCATGAGGATTCGAGTCTTACACGTCATTACCAGGCTCGAGCTGGGTGGTGCGCAGCGCAATACCCTCTACACGGTAGATCATCTCGATTGTGCACGTTTCACCGTCGCCTTGGCGTGGGGGCCCGGTGGAATCCTGGACCCGGAGGCGCGGGCTCTCGAAGGGGTGAAGCTCTATGAGATCCCATCGCTGGATCGTGCCGTCGCGCCGTTACCGGATCTCCGGGCCCTGATCGATCTGCGCAGGGTCATTCGATCATTCCGACCGGATATCGTGCACACCCACTCGTCAAAAGCGGGTGTGATCGGGAGGGCCGCGGCTCACCTCGAACGGGTGGGGGTGGTCATCCACTCAATCCACGGGTGGGGTTTCACACCATTGCAGAACGTGATGAAGAGGGCGCTTTTCGTCGCCGTCGAACGCCAGGTCGCGCGCTGGACGGATCACTTCATCTCGGTCTCTTACGCCAATCAGAAGCAGGGCGAAGAGATCGGGATCCTCGACGGAGACCGAGTCTCCATCATTCGTTCGGGAATCGACTTGAGCCGGTTTCGGGACCATGGGACCCCGGAGGAGACTCGTCGCGTCATCGGTCTGCCCCACGACTTTCCTGTCGTCACCCAGGTCGGCAACTTCAAGCCGCAGAAGGCGCCGCTCGATTTCGTCAGAATGGCGGCATTGGTCGGAGAGCGTCATCCACGCACACACTTCGTTCTCGCCGGCGACGGGGTTCAAAAGCCGGCTGCGGCCGCCCTCGCCGCCCAGCTCGGGATTGCCGACCGACTCCACCTTCCCGGCTGGTTGGATGACGTGCCCGGGTTGCTTGGGATCACCGATGTGGCCGTACTGACCTCCCGTCATGAGGGGCTGCCGAGGTTCGTGGTCGAAGCGCTGGCCGCGGGAGTACCGGTCGTGGCTACCGCGGTCGATGGCACTCCCGAGGTCGTGAAACCCGGTGTGAACGGGTATCTGGTGGAGCCGGGCGAACCCGGACAGATGGCCGCCAGGGTCTCGCACCTCCTGGCCCGGGACGAAACGCGTCGGTGTTTTGGGGAGGCCGCTTCGCAGAGCCTCGAGGAGTTCGATATCGACCTCATGGTGAAACGACAGGAGGAGTTGTACACATGGCTGAGTTGCCACTCGAATTGATCGCTCCGTGGGTTTTCCTGGCCGGTGCGGTGGTGGGTTCCTTCCTCAATGTCGTGGTCTATCGTGTGCCCTTGCGGCGTTCAATCGTGAGCCCGGGTTCAGCGTGCCCGGCATGTGGCGTCGATATCAGGTGGTACGACAACATTCCGATCGTTTCCTGGTTGCTCCTGCGGGCCAGATGCCGTGATTGCAAGGCGCCGATTTCAATACGTTACCCATTGGTGGAGGCGGCGTCCGCCGTGCTCGCGGTGTGGTTGTTTTGGAAGTGGGGGCTCACGGTCGCCGGGCTTGAGGCGATCCTCTTTGCGTGGGTATGCTTGGTGCTCGCGTTGATCGATTTTGACTACCAGATCCTTCCCGACGTCATCACATACCCGACCATCGCCTTCGGCTTGGGTCTGTCGCTGCTCGGCGGCATGACGTGGTGGTTGGACTCCCTCCTCGGGGCTGTGATCGGCGCTGCTTTGCCGATCGCAGTGATCTTTCTTTACAAGCTCATCCGCGGCGAGGAGGGCATGGGCTGGGGAGACGTCAAATACCTCGCGGGGATCGGCGCCGTGCTCGGTCTGGCGGGCTGTTTGTGGGTCTTGATCGTTGCCGCCCTGCTTGGGGCCCTCGTGGGGGTGCTCTTGATGGTCACCGGGCGTGGCACGTCGAAGACGGCCTTGCCGTTCGGGACCTTCCTCTCGATTGCGGTGTTGATCTATCTCGTCTTGCCCGCCGCTTGGCGGTTGTGGCCGCCGGCCACTTTTCCGTAAGCGGCCACGGTCTCGCTCATCAACGGTCCATCCTGGGGCGGGAAGACGGTTCTCAGATCGAGGATGACTCGATCGTCTTCGACTCGACCGACGATCGGTACTGCCCCGCCACGGAGGCCGTCGAGAAGGGCCTGACCTCCGGGTATGGCCAGGCCGTAGCTGGCGAGCGTTTCAGCAGGAGTGGTCCCGCCGCCGAGGGCTGCCCTGGTGGCCAGGCCGCGTGCGGGTACGCCCCGGTATCGGAGCTGGCGACCGATTTTTTGCGCCCTCCGACGGAGGCTGTCGATCGAGGTATTGAGCAGGGCATACAGAGGGATCTCGTCGAGACGACCGGTCTGGTGGGCTCGCAGCGTGCGATCCATATGACTGAGAGCGGCTTTGTCCGGACGCAGGGCGCGATACAGGGGATGGGCGCCGAGAGGCTCGACAATCTCACGGCGGCCGACGATGATGCCGGCCTGCGGCCCACCGAGCAGTTTGTCGCCGGAGAAGCAGACGATATCGGCCCCAGCCGACAGGATCTCGGCGACCGTGTGCTCGTGGGGAAGACCCCAACGACGCAGGTCGTGCAGGCCTCCAGAACCCTGATCGACGATGAACGGCAGGTTGTGGTCGTGGGCCAGATCGGCGAGGGTCTCGAATGTCGGCGAGGTGGTAAACCCGATGATTCTGAAATTGGACTGATGCGCCACCAACAGGGCGGCTGTCTGGTCACCGATCGCCCGCTCGTAATCCGAGCGGTGCGTCCGGTTCGTACAGCCCACCTCGACGAGGTGGCATCCAGCAGCAGCCATCACCGCGGGCAGTCTGAAGGAACCACCGATCTCGATGAGCTGGGATCTCGAGACGATGACCTCGCGACCCGAAGCGAGCGCAGAGAGGATGAGCAGCAGCGAGGCGGCATTGTTGTTGACCATCACTGCGGACTCGGCGCCGCAGACCTCGGCGATGCGCCTTCTCAGGGGCGCCAGACGTTGACCTCGACGGCCACCCTCGACGTCGTACTCGAGCGCGAGGTAGCCCGAGAGCTCCTCGGGTTGAACCGCTGGCATCGGCGATCGCCCGAGGTTGGTATGGAGGAGGACCCCGGTGGCGTTGATGATCGATCGGTAGGCGGGACGTTCGGCCTTCTCGAGCCGGGCGAGGACCTCATCCTCGAGCCGATCGATTTCTTCGGGCAGGAGATCTCCGGCCTCGCCGAGTCGCCGGGCTTTGTCGAGGACCTCGCGGCACGCCGCCGTGAGGGCCTTGTCGCCCCAGCGGCGTCGGGCCGCATCAAGGCGATCGGACTCGGTCAACCGATGGACGGCAGGCAGGCGGCGGAGCAACTCGTTCATGGGCAGCATTGTACCGTGCCGGTATAATGCCGACCGCCGACTGAATGCCGCGATGGAGCAACGATGGATGTGAGTGCGAAAATTCTCAAGCTGGAAACCGACCTCCGGCAGCTCATCAAACGATGGGATCGGTTTTTTGCCGGTGATCTCGTGGTGCCCCCCAGCTCGGAGAGGGAGCTGATGGGTCGCCAGCTCAGAATGCTCGCCGACCGACAGCCGCACCGGTCTGCCGACGTATTTCGTTTGAAGCAGCTGCAGTACCGGTACATGGCCTATAGCGCCAACTGGGAGCGCATGTTGCGGGAACGCGAGGAAGGCGTTCGGCGTTACGTGCCGGGGCGGCCGGGCCAGGCGTCGCAAATGGGACGCAGCCCTCATGCTTCTGTCGATCGACCGCCGGCCAACGAACCGCCGTCGGCTTCCGTAAAAGACAACGGGGCCCCTGATCTCTACGATCTCTGGACGAAGGCCAGAAAGGGGCTCGGTCACGAGGTCAAGACCGATCGGGCGACATTCGAGGGACAGATCAAGCAACAGCGGCAGCAGATCGAGCGGAAGCTGGGGCATTCGGTGAAGTTCGAAGTAAGAGTCGGCGATGGTAGGGTGAAGCTGGTCGTTCGGCGAATGGCGGACGTTGAGGTCGAGGAGTAACGAATGGCGCCAAAAATCTGGCTCAGGTTGTTTCTGGTTGTCGCCCTGGGATTGAGCATGGGCTATGAAGTTGCGGCTAAAGAGCCGATCTTCGTACGCTGGCTCCTGGCAGACGATCCCGGCGATGCGACGATACTCGTCTATTGGGAACGGTACGGTAAGGATGAGCTCTCGCCCTCCGAAAGGATCGACCTCGGGACGATGCTCTACTATCGGGGTTATCCCAAGGACGCGGTGGGAGTCTTCCGTTCGGCGCTGGACGATGACAAAGAGCTGTACGAGGCGTGGTTCCGAATCGGCCTGGTCGAGCACCAACAGGGAAATCATCGCAAGGCCCGAATCGCGTACAAACGCAGTCTCGACATCCTCAAGGGACAGGGATGGTGCAACTTCTACCTCGGCCTGCTCGAAGAACAGGAGGGACACGCCCAGACTGCGATGAGCTATTACAGCCGGGCGTTTCGGGTTGCGCCCGAGCTTGCGGACCCGAGCATCAATCCGGAGATAGCCAGCTCCGATCTTTCTCTCGGCGCCTGGCTCAAGATGACGCACGAGAAGGCCTTCCAGAACGACCTGCCAATGCCCTTCATGGAACCGGATGAGGTCCAGAAAACGCGGTCGATCGCAACCGACCTCGTCAAGGACAGTGACCTCTTGGGTGACGGGAGCGAGCCCCGTGGCGACGGCGGCCACGATGAGCCGATGGCAGAGCCGCCTGGTCAGGCGACCGGCCGGGCGGCTCCCGG